>DATDKD010000210.1:0-29893 GCA_036520175.1 Nitrososphaeraceae archaeon | reverse complement strand
AGCAGTTATGGCAATATGATGTATCCCCTCTCCTTTTTCATTTAGGAATTTAGAAATAGGACTATTCTCAGCAGTCGGTTCTAGGAGTTCTATACGTGTGTCTTCTAAATTGAGCATTACTACACGAACCTTTTCACTAGGTACCTCTTCTATCTCTATTTTATTTATGTTAAGAATATTTTGGTAATTTTTTAATGCTTCTTCAACATTTTTAACTGCAATAGCTATATGATCTACTCTCATCCTTCACCAAAGAAGATGACATATGGATATATTAATTTTCTAATTAGAGTTATTATTTCTTTATAATTCGAGAATAAAACATCAAATTTCCACTCCCAGAACTCTTTAAGGAAAGAAAAGATACAACAAATTGTCAGGCTATATCTATTACAATAGAATTATATATAATACGGATTTAATAACATTCTATTAAATGCTACAATGAAATTTAAGTTTTGGACCAATTCTTAGACACATTTATTTTCAAGAATAAGAATTAGATATTATAGTAATAACAGATCAGCTGAACAGTATAATACAATTAAAAAATATATTTATCAATGATAAAACTCACCTCTTATCCTATAAATGATATGTAAAAAATTAAACCATTTTATGAGATGTCTCAAAGAACTTGGAATTATTTAAGATAAATATAGATTTGGTAGTTTCAAATTCCTAGAGAGAAGTAGATTTAGAAGTATTTTTAATTGAAGACAATTTATCAATCGAGTATTATAATGAAAAAATAATAAAAATATAGCAATATATTTTAAAAGATTGTTTATCTTTTATAAATTGTTACAGTGTAAATATGAGTCTTCTCTGATTTAATATTTTTAAGTACAAGCATATGTAAATGCTGCTAATGTCATTGAAAACTTGTCTCACTATTTAAGAAGGATCTCAAAAAACAGAAGTAAAAAAAATAGTAGTCCTTTAAAAATAAAAGAATTCTTAATTACCTTTGAACAAATATAAAAAACGAGATCAGGATGAAAAAATGATCCTACAAAAACAGTAATTTAAGATTCTAAAACTTTTCTCAGCATTACCTTGTTGATTGCATCCATCATGGCTTGCACGGAAGCAACGACGACATCTGCTCCCGATTTCCTAGCCGAAACGACGTTTCCAAAATTGTCTTCAACTTTGACTGAAACCTCGGCTAAGGCATCTGATCCACCTGTGATAGATTCAAGTCTATATTCCCTTACTTTTATTTTAGCAACTTCCACAGCTATTTTCTGGATCGCTTTGAGAGCAGAATCAACTGGTCCAACTCCTATTTCTGATGCAATATATTCCTTACCTTGAGTACTTAATTGTATTACTGCTGTTGGTATAATATTTAAACCTGTAACTATATGGAAATCATGTAACGTAAATTTTTCTTCAAATTTTGTATTTCCCATTACATGTCCTGAAATTGATAACAATTCTGCAGTAGTAATTGATTTTCCTTTGTCAGAAATAATTTTTTGCTGTTCAACAATTTTTTGTAATTCTTCATCAGTTGGTTCTACACCAAATTCATTTAACATTGCTTTGATTCCATGAGCACCTGCGTGTTTGCCTGCTTGTAACCATCTTTTTCTTCCAACGAGTTCAGGACTAATAGGCTCATAAGTTAAAGGATTATTAATAATCCCATGAGTATGGATCCCGGATTCATGACCAAATGCATTTTCACCGATAATCGCTTTATTTGGTTGAACAATTATCCCCATCGTATTGGAAACAAATTTAGATGTTTCATATAATAGTTGTGTGTGTATATTTGTTTTTTTATTATATAAACAATGCAATGACATTACAAATTCTTCAAGGGATGCATTCCCTGCTCTCTCACCTATGCCATTTATAGTTACATGAGCACAATTTGCACCTGAATTTATACCAGCAATGGAATTAGCAACAGCCTGACCAAAATCATCATGACAATGCATGCTTATTGGTAATGATATATTATTTGCAACTTCTTTTACTAGACTAGATATATACTCTGGGGTTGCATACCCAACTGTATCTGGTATATCAATTCGATCTGCTCCTGCTTCTTGAACTGATTTAAAAACTCGAATCAAAAAATCTCTATCTGAACGCGTTGCATCCTCTGCTGAAAATTCGACTTGTAGCCCATGTTTTTTTGCATACTCAACTGCCCGAATTGCATGTTCTAGGACTTGTTCTTTAGTCATATTTAATTTATATTTCAGATGAATATCAGAAGTAGCAATAAAAGTGTGGATGTATTCTAAATCGCAAGCTAATGCCGCATCGATATCTGCTTGTACCGATCTAGCAAGTCCATAAATGTTAGCTTTTAAGCCTTGTTTAGCAATTGTCTTTATAGATTCCCTTTCACCGTGAGAAACAATAGGAAATCCTGCCTCAATTGCATCAACACCCAGTTCATCCAGTCTAAATGCTATTTTAATTTTTTTTTCTGGATTTACGGAGACACCTGGAGTCTGTTCTCCATCTCTTAATGTTGTATCAAAAATCCGGATTTGATCGTCAATATGAAGATTACTTTTAAAGTTTTTGTTACTATTATTATCCATCTTTAAACTCCTCTAGGTAAGGCAGAAATACCAGTTCGTGCAATTTGGATAATTCCATATGGATCTACTATACTCTTAAAAGCATCGATCTTGTCAGGTGTTCCTGTTATCTCCACCATCATAGAGTCTGTACTGACATCTAAAATTTTAGCCCTGAATATATTTGAAAAATGAGTAATTTCCATTCTGGAGGTGGGGTTATGTGCCTTCATTTTTATCAGTGCAAGTTCTCGAAATACTGTATTTCCTGTATCTAGTATTCTAACTTCTATAATATCAATTAATTTACTGAGTTGTTTTACCAACTGATCTGTTGTTCGAGAGTCACTTTGAATTGCAATAGTCATTCTTGATATATCATGTTGTTCTGTTGTACCAACAGTAATACTTTCAATATTAAAATTTCTTGCCCTAAACAAATTAGTAACCCGAAATAGAACACCTGGCTTATTGTCTACAATGACAGATAATATTCTATATGGTAATGGTTTCTGTTGGGAACCCTCAGTATCAGTATCGTATGATGACATCTTCTATTTTAGCCCCCGACAATCATATCTTTTAATCCAGAACCCGGAGCAACAAAAGGATAAACATCTTCTTCGGGATCTATTGGAATATCTATTACCGTGGCAACATCGGAACTAAGTCCAGCTTTAATGGCTTTATCCAATTCATTTATAGATTGAACTCGCATACCTTGTGCACCATATGATTCAGCCAATTTCACATAATCAGGACAACGATTTTGTTGAACCCCCATATACCTTCTATTGTAAAAAGTTCTTTGCCACTGCGCGACCATTCCCAACATGTAATTGTTTAGTAAGAATACAATGACTGGAAGTTTCTCTAATACAGATACTGCTAGAGAATTTTCTGTCATATTAAAAGATCCATCTCCCGCTATATCAATCACTGGAACATCAGGTTTGGCTGCCTTTGCTCCTATTGAAGCGGGAAACCCAAATCCCATCGTTCCTAGACCTGTTGAACTAAAAAAAGTTCCCGGAGTTATAACGTCAAAATGCAAAGAAGCCCACATTTGACATTGTCCTACTTCTGTAGTTACTATTGCTTCAGAAGGTAATAATTCGCGTAATTTTTTAAGTGTCTTTTTTGCAGTTATCTCTCTAGAATAATCTTTTATCGTACTTGTGTAATATTCTATAAGCTCTTTTCGTCTCTTTAGCCACGAATTATCTGGATCTTTTCTCATTCCCTTTGTCGTTAGCATCTTTACTAGTGTTCTTAAAGAGGATTTAACATCACCTACTACAGCTACATCCACAGATTTATTCTTACCAATTTCTGCAGGATCAACGTCTAAATGAATAATACTCATACCTTTACCAAACTCATCAAATCTTCCAACTGATCTATCTGAAAATCTAGCACCAATTGCAATGATACAATCTGCTTCTATTATTATTTTATTTGCTTCAGCATGTCCGTGCATCCCAATCGGCCCCATAGCCAGAGAATGATTCTCAGGAAAGGCGCCTTTTCCTTTAAAGGTTGTAACAACAGGACACATTAATATTTCTGCTAATGCTTGTAATTCATGAAAAGCACCTGAAAGAATTACACCTCCTCCAGCCATTATAATTGGTTTTTCTGCCTTCATAATTAGAGCCATAGCTTTTTCTATTTGCGACAAATCAGGATCAAAAGCAGGTTTATAGCCTCTAACTTTAATGAGATCAGGAAATTCTATTTCTGCCTTCTCTTGTTGTACATCTTTTGGTATATCTACTAAAACAGGGCCAGGCCTCCCACTCTCAGTAATATAAAACGCCTTTTTTATTACTTCAGGAATCTCAACCGCTTTTCTGGGTTGAAATGCATATTTGGTACACGGATTAGCTATTCCAATTATGTCAGTTTCCTGAAAAGCATCTTTACCAATCATTGCTACTGGTACTTGGCCTGTAATTGCCACCATTGGTATAGAATCTGCATGGGCTGTAGCTATACCTGTTATGAGATTGGTAGCTCCTGGACCTGACGTTGCCATGCATACTCCTGCCTTTCTTTTAATTCGTGCGTAACCATCGGCCATATGTGCGGCTGCTTGTTCATGTCTTACCAAGACATGTCTAAAATTCGCATCTACCAATTCGTCATAAATAGGCAAGTTAGCACCACCTGGTAATCCAAAAACAATATCTACCCCCTCTTTTTCTAAAGAAGTAATCAATGCTTTTGCCCCAATCATTTCAACCATAATTTTATCTCCATTTTCTTATAATATAAGTTGGATAAAACTTAATCTAAAGTACTACTAAAATATTCTGAATAAAAGACCTTTTTAATAATGTACTTAGAGTCCAACCATATCATATAGACAAGAGATTATTTATATAACTATTTACAAATTTTCTAGAAATAATATACTGAAAATCCGCCTAAATTTTTTGAATATTCCTAATACATTAAGCCAAAAGATGAGTTACAGATATCACTATTTTATTTATTGATACAATCTTTCTTCTCATCTATAATTCCATCTAAATCATTATCCACTTCATCATTACAAATCTCATTACTAGTAATTATTTCAACTCCATCTGGTCGGATTTCCGGCTCCAAAGATGTTTGTTCTTTCTCAATTACATTATTGTTATTATTTTTCTTACTCAATATTGAACCTTCACGTACTTGATCATCGTCCTTTTCATTTTCTTCATCTTTTGCGTTTGTCTTTTGATTGTCTTCCTTTTCTTCCTCTTCATCTTTATCGTTATCATCTAAAGTTGCTAATTCTGGAACAATTTTTTCATTACTTGGTATATTATCGGAAGTTTCTAAAATACACTCATGTTCCTCATCTATAATTCCATCTAAATCATTATCCACTTCATCATTACAAATTTCTGTGATCTTCATTTTGCTTTCATTTTTTGTAGTTTCTTCTGTTGTTACTTCTAAAGAAGGTGTTTGTTTTTCTTGTTCATCTTTTTTAACTAATGCTGAAGATGTTGTCGAGTCTGAATCTTCACTAGTATTATTTACTGTTAGTGGGCCTTTTATTGTAACATTTCCTTCTATAGCGCCTTCAGTTTGAGATTCTTCCGATTGCATGGGAATCTCCTCAATTGTTATAGTTTTACCTTCCTTTTGTAAATCGTCTTCATTATTTTGTGTAGTTGCTTCAGTAACGTTTCTTCCTTCAGTTGTTAGCTCATCAGTTATTGCTGGTTGTTTTTCTTCTGCTTCAGTAACGATAGAATCAACTTTAGTATTATTAATAAAAGTTCGGATATCCAGGTTTGGTACCTCTGAGGTAGATAATATATTATCATCATCGTCTTGGTCTTCAGTTGTATTAGAGATCATTTCCGTTTCATTGCTTCCTCGATTCGTTTCCAAATCTTGAGACATATTTTGAGCTATAAATATTTGTTCCATTTTAGTATTATCAAATTTATTCTTTATCTTCGAAGAATTAAATGAATTAATATTATTATCGTCTGAAATGAGGGTATCATTTTTTATTATCTCTTCTACAATACTCTTAATAGGATCAGTGAATGAAGTGTTAGAAGAAATAATTTTTAATTCTGTGAGAGAAGGAGCAGTGATATTGTCAAATGGCAATTCTTGAATTTCTCTTTCCGTTAAAGGAGGAAGCCTATCTCTGTCTTTCTCTTCTCCGACTTTTACTTCCGAATCTTCCAATCCCACAGCAGGACTATCATTTATTGATATAGCGTCACTTGGCGGAGCTTTGGGAATTCGTTCTGATTCGGGAGGAGGAATAAATGGTGCTTCATTACCCTTGAAAGATTTGTCAGAAGTTTGAGCGAAAGCTAATGAAAAAATCTGTATATTCATTAAAGGTATAGCTAACGTACCAATTAAAATTGCTAGAAATAAGAAATTCACATTCATTTGTCTATCTGATCACTAACAAACATATCATTAATATAAATAATACTTGAACAAATAAATAAAATCTAAAAAGTAAAATATTATAAGAAAAATTTAAAGACCTAATTTTTCTTAAAATACTTCGCAGTTTTTAGATTTCGTATCTCCTTCAAATTTATCATAGTCTAATATAATATCAAATCCTTTGCCACAATGAAATTCATCAGCGCCAGTTCCTCCTATCAAAACATCTTTCCCAGATTTTGCCCAAAGAATGTCATCACCAGAACCTCCTATGAGTAAATCTCTCCCTTGTCCTCCATCAATCCAGTCAGCACCACTATTGCCTTCTATTCTATCATCATCTTTTTCGCCGTAAATAATATCATCATCTTTGTTACCTTGTATAATATCATCACCATTATAGCCCAAAATATTATCTTTACCAGAATTTCCTTGGATCAGATCATTGCCGGTATATCCGTCAATATAGTCGCTGCCTTTATTTCCTTCTACTCGATCGCTCCCAGATTCACCATAAAGTTGATCTTTACCACTATTGCCTTCTATTATGTCTCGTCCTTCGCCTCCATTAATATAATCTGAGGCACTTCTGCCCCATAATTGGTCCCTTTCCTCTAATCCAAATAGAGAATCCTTTTTGCTCGTTCCTTTTATTTCATCTGCCTCCTCTGTTCCAACAATAACGGCAGCAAATACAGGTATCATGTTATGAGGATTGATTAAATTCAAGATAAGAAGAAAAAGTCCCATTACCAAAAAAAAGATCAAATTATTTTTCATTTATTACAATCTAAAAATCTCCACAAAAATATAAATATATACTTATAAAATGAACCATTTTTACCTTAATGTTTAATCATGTTCTTACTTTTAAAGGAATTAGACAAACCAAGATATAGTCAAACCAATCTACTAAAAATAAAAAGTTATTGTTGAAATAGGTTTTCTTCTATATTTTTTTTTGTTTAACAACTACCGTATTTCTTTCTTCTATTTCTTTCTCTGTCACTAATAAGTCTGCGGCCTCTTTCAAAGAAAACCCCTCATGAACTATAGATCTGACAGCCTTTATCATTGCAATTGGGTGGTCTGATTGCCAAATGTTTCTTCCCATATCAACGCCCGAGGCGCCATCCTTTATCGCATTGAAGGTTAATTCCAATACGTCTATATCCTTTGCTAGTTTCTTTCCCCCAGCAATAATCACTGGAACAGGGCATCCTTCAATTACTTTTTCAAAATTCTCGCAATAATATGTTTTGACGACATGAGCACCTAGTTCGGCTGCTATCCTACATGCTAATCCTAGATATCTAGCATCTCTTACCATTTCTTTTCCAACTGCTGTTACCGCTAGAATAGGAATACCATATCTTTGTCCATTGTCCACCAAAGTAGCAAGATTACCCAATGTTTGATGTTCATACTTAGATCCTACAAATATAGATAAGGCTAGACACGAAACATTGAGCCTAATTGCATCTTCTAATGACGTAGTAATTGTTTCATTTGATAAGTCATCGCCAACTATACTAGTCGCTCCAGAAACTCTCAATACAATGGGAACATCTGAAAGAGGAGATAAGGAGGTTCGTAACACTCCTCTTGTTAGCATTATCGAATCTACATATGGAAGCAAAGGTTCTATGGTCCTTTCAGGCACTTCTAATTTCTCTGTAGGGCCCAAAAAGTAACCATGATCAACAGCTAGCATTACACAACGTCCATTCTTTGGTTTTATTATTTTTGAGAATCTATTCGTCATCCCCCAATCCATGATTTATATCAACCTCAAATTTCTTTAACTATTTATATTTTTTTTATATGCTGTTCTCACGTAGTAATGATTATTTTCATGCAATCGTTAGCTGTATGAGCACAAAAAAATGCATTAGGAGATTGTTCGAGAGTATATTTGTGTGTAATGAGAAAGTCCAAATTAATTTTTCTTTCTGCCAGTAAGTTCAAGGCTTCATTGGTCTCAAGTTCAGAAGCAGCATAACTTGGTATAATACTTAATTCATTAGAATATAGTTTGCTAGCCTCTAAAGGGAATTGGGAATCTTTAGATGGGACTCCAAACAGAATGATAGAGCCACCTTTTCTAGTAATTTCAAATGCATTAGACAAGGCCGTTAAGCTGCTTGTTGCGACTATTGATACGTCTACTCCTCTATTTTTGGTATTACCTTTAATAATTTTGTAATAATCTTGTGTTTGAGCGTTTAAAAAGTAAGTGTCTGAATTGAATTTTCTGGAAAAGTCTAATCTAAATTGGTTAATATCCACTACAAATATCTTTCCTGCTCCTGCTAGTTTAGCTAAAGTAAGTAGCATAATTCCAGCAGGTCCTGCACCAAAAATGACCAAATCGTCTCCTTTTTGAAATCGAATCTTTTGAAGAGCTCGTAAACAACATGCTAAAGGCTCTATTAAAGATGCTTGCTCGTAAGTAATTCTATCTGGCAGCCTTAATACACCACCACGCTCAACGTTCCAAGCAGGTACAATAAACTTATCAGACAAGCCACAAGGATCAATATTGGTTTTTTGATAATATTCGCACATTGTGTTATTTCCATGTCGACAATAATGACATGAATTACAGCTAACATGGTGATGAACAAATACTCTATCTCCTATCTTAATTCCTTTGACCTTATTTCCAATTGCTAAAACTATTCCTGAAGGTTCATGTCCGAGTCGTGCAGAAGTCATACCATATTGTCCATAGATCTTTTCTAAATCGGAACCACAAATCCCACAAGCTTTCATTTGTACCAGAATATCCCCTTCTGATTTAAAGTTCAGCATGGTATCGTCTTGCTCGTAAACTTGAATTACTCCTTGAGATACGATTTTTACAGATTTCACAGAAATATTATTTATAGTAAGAATATAAAGTATATTAATTATTGTTGTATTTTTTTGGCTTTCTTTTAAAAATACCTTTACATCCTTCACAACAAAAATAATATTTTTTGTTATCATACTCAAAAGAAATTGCTAATCCTTCATCCATTTCTATTCCACAAACAGGATCAACTGGCATACTTGAACACAATTATTTTTTCTAATTATTTATATATTTCGATGTATATCCACGAGTTTTTCGCAATTCTATAATATTAAAATTCTAATGTTTCTTAATCAAATATTCTCTATAATAATTATTGTCAAAGCTTATGTTACTGTAACAAAGGTATAAATGAAATTTGAAAAGTTTATTATATGAAAAATTTAAAGTTTTCTAGATCTAATTAGAGAATCTTCTTTTTAACATAAAAGAGAATGTTATCATTTTTGAAGATAAAATATGTAAAATGCTAAATGGAATGAAGAAAAAATTTATAAATCCTACTTCCTTTTTCCGTATTTTGAGTTAACATATTCTTACTATACTAAAACATTTATTTTGTGCAAATGGTTAATAACCTTTTACAAAAAATATATTATTCTACTATTGAATTGATATCAATAATGTCGTATCCTTGTTTAGAAGTTGTATGTGGTAATTGCGGAAGCACAATTAATAGAATGATAAACCTAAAATCAATAAAAGATAGTATTCGCCTTTCTAGTGGAAGGTGCAATAAGTGTGGAATTTCTCTTAATCCATCAGATTTTTCGTTGAATACTGTAAAACAATAACATGAATCATACAAACTAATTAATTTATCTTATTAGAGAAATTCTTCAAAAATCTATTTTTTATATATTACTTCTTGTTAGAACATATAATTCTTTTATTTATTGATTATTGCAATTAAGTAACTTATTATAAGACAAATACCTAATATTCTTGAGAATATAATTGTATTGGAAATTGCTTGAACCAAATCTTCAAGTTTGTCATAATTTTTCAGTAATTTTGCAGATCGGATAGCAAAAGGTAAGGAAATAAAAGTAATAATTGTGTAGATTGGTAAATACTGTACGATGATTCCAATAGTTATTAAAGAATATATAAAGCCAATAAGAAATGGAAATATTTTAAATCCTTTATCTTTTCCTAATAAAATAACTAAGGTTTTTCTTCCTTTCTCTTTATCCGCCTCAAAATCGGGAAAGGATGCGATATATAAAACAATAGAAGATAATGTTCCGCTTATTATTCCTAGAAGAACAATTGACAAGTCTACCACACCAGCCTGCACGTAACATGTACCAATCACAATCATTGCACCTTTGACTGCAACAAGGGTTTCTCCTAGTCCAATATTTACAATAGTAGTAGAATAAAAATAAATTGATAGAGTAGCGACTGCTAAAATAACTGCAATTATTAACCCACTGTGCAGAACAAAGTAGCCTCCTATAGATAATCCTATCCCCAGACAAACTAATCCTGCTTTGTATACTATAGTTGGATCGAGTTTTTTCTCAGGTAATACTCCTGTTCCTCCACTAAAGCTAGTCCTCTTAGTCGTAGTATCAATTCCTCTTTTATAATCCCAGTAGTCATTAAAAATATCAACGCTAGCATGTAAAAAAATTACTCCTATATAGGTCAATAGTGCATCAATTACATTGAAATAATTGTAAATGAGGTACGTATATAATAACCCATTAGTAATAGCTATAATTGAGGCTAAAAGAAATTTAATTCTTACTATTCTAAGCCAGACTGAAACTATCAACCTAAAAACTTACATTAATTTTCAATTAATTGTTTATATTTTATTCTAATAATTGTCTTAAGCTCGAGAAGGAATTACATATTTGAAATAAAAAAGCTCAAAGATCATCTTCTTAATGAATCAGGTCTCTAATTTTTAGATAAAAGAATATGGATCTGGATATATTTTCCTTTATCGGTATTGTAATTTCCCCTTCGAATGTAAATGTAAAAAAATAGTGAAAATATAAATTATCTTATCTTGCTCTCACACATGATTAATGTCTATACTCTTTACAGTAGATAAAGCAAATACTATTTTACCAAAAGTGAAAACGAAATTTGATGAAATTTTATGCTGTAAAAATAATGTGATGGATATTCAAGAGGAATTACAGAATCTTTCAGATTCTAATTGCGGATTTGAAAAATTCATAAAGAAAAAACAAGAACTTAATCATGCCGTCACTTCTTTATATAACATGATCCAAGAATTAGAAGACATGGGAATTATGATAAAAAGTGTTGACGAAGGTTTACTCGATTTTCCTTCAATCCGATATGATGAGGAAATTTGGTTATGTTGGAAATTTGGAGAAAGTCAAGTAAAATTTTGGCATAGAAAGGATGAAGGTTTTATGGGTAGAAAACCTATTCCTCAAGAAGGTTTTGAATATGTTGATGATTTTGCAGACTTGAGATAAACCGATTGACCAACAAGCTATCGTATGAGCTTAGAAAACAAGTAATAGTATAATTATCAGTATTATAGTAAGAGTAGGACTTGATAGGGAGTAGGGGAAAATTCGTTATATTATTAATGACTCAAAACAATTTAATATTCCAAATTGTTATTTGATTGAATATATTTAATTTACAACTTATTGAATTAGATATACAAGTCAGTAATTCTGTTTCAGCAATTCAGTATAATAAAATATATCTATTATTCTTTATTAATAAATGGAGATTATACAAAATGAAAAAGAGTTAATTCAACATCATGCTAAATTCTCCTCATTTAATATTTCTATATCTGCCTTGAAAAAGGCCATTGATTCAGTTGATCCAGTTGTTTTAATAAATAGAGCTATTAATCTAATAGATAATAAACGACTTGTCATTACCGACGTAAATGACGTCAAATACTATTTTGATTTAAAAGATTACGAATCTTTTCATATTTTTGGAGCGGGAAAAGCAACAGCAAGAATGGCTAAATCTTTAATGGAGAGCCTAACTATCGAAATTTCCTCTGGAGCGATAACTATACCCTATAATGAAAAGGTATTGCCTGATAAACTAATAGTAATAGAAGCTGGTCATCCAATTCCAGACGAAAATAGTATACGTGGAACCAAACAAATAATCGATCTACTAAAAAAAATTGAAAATAAATCTTTGGTATTTGTGCTTATCTCTGGCGGATCTTCTTCATTATTGTGTTGTCCCTTGGATGGATTAAAACTTCAATCTAAACAAGAGATTACCAAGCTACTACTACAGTCTGGAGCGTCTATACAAGAAATTAATACAGTTAGAAAACATTTATCAAAAATCAAAGGAGGCAGACTTCCAAAATATGTCAATCGGAAAGCTAAAATCATCACCTTGATTTTATCAGATGTTGTAGGAGATGATCTAAGTACTATTGGTTCAGGACCTACCGTTGGAGATAATTCCACATTTGCTAATTGTAAAGGGATATTAGAAAAATACGAGTTATGGAATCCGCATAACCATGAAAATGCAATAGATATTTTTAATGTCAGGAAAGTAATAGAAGATGGTAATAAAGGAATTATTGAAGGAACACCCTCCATTAATGATAATCTTTACAAAAATGTAAGTAATATTTTGATAGGAAATAATGAAATTGCCTGTAAAAGTGCAATGAACGAATTAATGAACTTTGGAATAAAAACAAAGTATTTAGGATCCGATATTAATTCTGAAGCGAAGGTTTTTGGAAAAAAATTAGCTGAATTGCTTAAATTTCAGCGAACAAGATCGTTTGACAATAAAGAAGGAGATGATTCCTTTGCATATGTAATGGGTGGAGAGACCGTGGTAAATTTGACAAGTACGAATTTAAATAATAAAGTTGATGGAAAAGGAGGAAGAAATCAAGAAGCAATAGTTTCTTCTATCAATTATCTTCAAGACATTCGAAACTTGGAGGATTTCATTATAATCTGTTGTGGAACAGACGGAATAGATGGCAATTCTGAATCTGCAGGAGGTTTAGTATCTCCTTCAACCTTAGAATATATAAAGCGAACAAAAATCAATGTAAACTCCTTCTTAAATTCTCATGATAGTGAAACTTTACTTAAAAGAGTGTATTCACATATCGTTACTGGCAGAACTGGTACAAATGTTAATGATATAGCAATTATTTGTAAGCAGCAAAGAAGAATATAGATGAAATTATACAAGAATTGACATTCCATGTTTTTTTCTATAAAACTATTGGTGAGTATGAAGAGAAATGATGCTACAATACTTCATAATATATAATAAAACATTTTCTTTTATTTTTCATTTTGTTCTCTAATAGTAATTTCTCCAGAATATAATATCTCTAATACCTTATCATCTCGTTCTAGGATTAGCCCCCCATTATTATCGATATCCTTCACAATGCCACTATATTCTTTCAAACCTTCATGATAAACAATTATTCTTTTTCCTAATGTATTGCTAAGTTTTTTGTAAATTTCGATAATTTTTGCATGATACTTATCCTGTTCGAGTAAGGACAAATAAAATTCTATTTTTCCTAATAATTGTTTCATCAGAAGAAAACGATCAATATTTGTTACTTTAATTTCGTTATGTATAGATGTTACTTTTGTAGGTAATATATTGTTAGAGGCAATGGATGAATTAATTTTTGGTATATCAACATCGATATTAATTCCGATACCCACTACTATATACTCGTTTTTACTATTATTGGTATTAGTATCTATTAAAATTCCTGCAAGTTTTTTCTCATTTATTAAAATATCATTAGGCCATTTTATATTAGTTTTTAACTGAGAAATATCATTTATGGCTTCACAAACAGAAATTGCTGAAACTACCGAAATCATATTAAGTTTAACAAATTCAATTTTCGGTTTAATAATTAAAGACATCCATAATCCCCCTATGGGCGAAGCCCATTTTTTTTTACCCCGGCCCATCCCTTCATCTTGTTCATCAGCCACGATGACGGTCCCATGTTCAGTATTACTATTGGTTTCAGCAAAGGAAATAGCAAGTTGCTGGGTTGACTTTATTTTTTTATAGTGATAAATTCGTTTACCAATAACAAGATCTCGCAAACCTAAATCGATATTGTAATGAGTTTCATCCATGTTTATATATAAAAAAATAAAGATATAGTATTTTACTATAAAATAGAGTTAGCACAAAATATACCAGATACAACATAAACTGTCGAAGTATTTTTATTTTCATTGTAGATTAATGCGACCTATTTAACCAATTATTGAATTATACCGTCACGCACCTCATATACTAATATTTCTTTATTCCTGATTACTGATTAGAAAATGCATTTTGTACCTTTACTAAAGAAGACCGAAATTATGGTTTTAAAGAGTGCTAAAGTATTTGAGAAATATGTATGTGATATCAAATCATTCTCAAAATTAGCACTCTAATTAGTCTACTTTATTCATGAACAATGGTGTGTCATAGTGATTTATTTTTTACTTGATCGGTAATATTTTCGATCTGGTTTAAATTTTTTGCAAGTACAATTTTCGATTAAACATTTCATTTTATCAATTTTAGCATCTTTATCATGATCAATTTTTTGATGTTTGCATCTCAAACATTTAACAAATGTATCTGAATCTATTTCCAAATTAAAGCATCATCATCCAACAATAGAGAACAATAACTAATATATTTCTATAAAGATTATATTATTAGATAGTCTTAACAATTCAGGACAATTAGTAAAATGACTTTTCAAAATCTACATATTATAAATCAGTGGGAGAAATTCTTATTATATTCTTATAAAATGCACTAGAAGAATATAAGCCTAACATTCTTATAAGAAAAAAGCAATAATAAATTATGAGAAAAGTAATTGAGACGATAAGAAAATCAAATACTGCAAAAAATAGTGATGAACGTATTATTATTGATAATAATAACAATAAACATTTAGAATTCTTTATGAATGGTAGTTGGAGACATAGCAACAAATGTAAAACTGTTGTAAATAGTCAATGCATTAAGAAATAATCTAATGTTTCTTAAATAATCACTTACACTTCTAATATAAATAATAGCTATTTAATATTGATAATTAAAATTTCTCATAATATTAAGAGAAAGGATCTCTCAATTCATAGAAAGTTTTTAGCAATTTTATGTCATTAAGCTTAAAATCATTCATGTTTAAATTAGATTTTTTGAAATTGGAATTATTTGAATTCCAACGTTCTATATATTTATCTCTTTTACCTACGAAAATTCAAATATTAAAATAATTTGTGTTTACTATCCTTTTTCTTGAGAATATCATAGATTTTTCTATTAATTCGAAAGTGAATATATATTTGTTTTATCTTTTTACAAAAAATTTTTTGAATACCGAAATGCATTCATTCATATTATCTTAGATTTCACTAATTCTATGAGTAATACTAGTAATGAACAGTATGGCGAAAATAACGATCAAAGAAATTTTACTAATAAACCGGTAGAATTAGGAAAGGAATATAACGTACAAATAACTGAAACCAGTTATAAAGGCGATGGAGTTGCAAGAGTTCAAGGTTTTGTGATCTTTGTTAAAGATGGTAAAGTCGGAAATGATGTAAAAATTAAAATTACCAGCATTGGTAACAGATTCGCCAAAGCCGATCTTGTTTAAAGAAAATCTTTACTTTTTATAAAAATCCTATTTTATCACGCAAGTACTAATGATGTTAAGATGAGATAACATGATATTTTATGCTAATTTTTCTTTTCCGATAATACTGTCTTAGCTTTATCATGGTTTGAAACCCTCTTTCAGAAGTTTATTATTGTATTAAATACTACTTTTTTTCCCCCTAATCCAAATTTGTTTCCAATCAAAGTGGGCATGAAAACAATTAAAATCTGGAGAAAAGCACTATAAAAGAGCGAAGTAAAAATTATTTCAACTATATTAAATTCATTCCTCTTTCGCTATTAAGCTTTAGTAATTAAACACATTAGTAGGTAATTATATAGTAGCTGTTAGTTATTGTAATTTTTACAAACTGTATTTTTTTAAACAAGGATTAATGAATAATTTCCAGACTACTTATATTTCGATGCCTAAATATTCTATCGATTACATAATAACAATATCTTATAAATCAAATTGTCACAACGACTAAACTTTTATCGCCAATAAGCAAAATAACTTGTTATATCAGTTTTATGTTCCCGAATGACAAAATATCAAATCTATGTTTTTACCGCAACTTTTGTTATCAAATTTTTGATAACCTTTTCATTAAATTGTACTTTATATTTTCTGCTCCTTGGTCTCGTGCGTAAACGATATCCGCAGCAAGGACACCATAAACCTTCCCATTTTATAAAAATTTGACAAACTTGGCAACGTTTCTGTCCTATTATATAACGTTGTCCACTTTTAGGTTTTAATGCTTTATGTCGTGCACATATTCCCTTGCATGGCATTTTATGTTATTTCCATTATTTTTTTCTTGTTTCGAGTTGGTATTTTAAACAAATTATGATTCTTTTATTACATTATATCTTATTAAATCTAGCTCCGATTCAACAATGATAAAAAAATTATATAAATAAAGAAATCGGACAAATCCTAATTAACAAAAAATGACTCTATAAGTGGTGCTGAGTAATCCTTATAATGTTAAAGAAATAAGTCAACATGGATAATTATAATAAATTTAGCTGCCTCTAATATTCAAGGATAAAAAAAGCAAAATAACTGTAAAGATTCTAATATAGTGATATGTTAAGATTACAATATATATTTAAATAAACAATGAAATATAGATAAAAATGAACCTTCTTTATTGTACAGAGTCTTTATTAGAATACTTTTGTTCGAAAATACAAGATCGAAACATTCAACATAAATATGACATTCATACTATTGGAGATCTGATTTATAGTTGCAAATCAGAAGAAAAACATTGTTGGCTACAATTAATCTACCCAGAAAATAAGAACAATAGCTCAAACGAGCCAAAAATTGTATTAGCGTTTGACAATTATAGTAGAAAACTATGCAATAAAAGTGAGAGAAGCGTTAATAATATTTTACCTCTATTTGGGAAGATGTTCAGTTTAAATTAACAAAATGAAAAAAGTTTATTTGGTAACTGTTCAAATCGAAGGGATGGTGAGCCAGTTAAAAAATATAGTATTTGAAGATGAATCTTCCTGTAACAAGTTCATAGATAAGTTGAAATCACAATCACCAAGCAAAAATCGATATTTATGTTATAAATGGAAAATACCGTTAATTACAAAAGAAGATTATAAAAAGCTCAATGAAAATGAAATTTTAGAAATTTCACAAAATTAAATCTCCTACGTGGTATCACTATTTCTGGTAATTGTTTCATTATAATTTTAAATAGTCTATTAATCGAAATTGAAATGAAACATAGAGTCATATAGCCATTTATTGTAAATTTAATCACATAGACTTAAATAATTTTAAAAATTGAATCAATTAATAGAGGTCATTTTTAAATTGAATAGTCCATTATCTCTTTCACAGCTAAAGGAATTAAACAACTTTCATTTACAAAAACTAAATACCAAGAAAAACCCATTTGAAATTTATTCAGACATCTTTAATTTTTTTGATTCAACTTTTATTTTTGAATCTCTATCTGGACCCAAAGAGTTGGCAGAGACCTCTATTATTGGATTTAGTCCAAGTTTCACGGTGGAATGTAATTCAACAAACTTTATTATTTTTAATAGAAATAAAAAAATAGTAAAAATACTTAAGGTGAAGGAACCATTATCACAATTAAGATCAATCCTTCCAAAAATATATCCACCTGATATTAATTATAGATATATTGGTGGTGCTGTAGGTTACATCAGTTATGAGGCTATAAGATTTTGGGAAAGATTACCTGCTCCGAAGAAAAAAATATTTAACTTTCCATTGCTTGAGTTTGGAATTTTCACAGATGGAATACTATATGACCATCAAGAAAACCAACCATATTATTTTCATACAGGAACGGAATCTCAAATAGAAGATATCAATAAAATCTTAAACAGGGATAGCTACCAATTTAATACTAAGACAGATCTGAAGCATAAAAAGAGTAATCATGAACAAATATTTAATTTTTCCCACATTAGATGTTCTGTTCCACAACGAAACCTTAGTAAATCAGAATTCATAAAAATGGTAAAAAAGGCCCAACGATATATCTATGATGGTGATATTTTTCAAGTAGTCTTATCAAAGAACTTTAAATTCATTATAGAAGGAAACCTACTTAATGTTTATTCATCATTAAGAAAATTAAATCCATCTCCGTATATGTATCTCTTTAAAATCAACAAAAGGTGTATAATAGGATCCAGTCCAGAAATGCTTCTTAGAGTTACCGGAAAAGTAATTGAGACCTTTCCTATTGCTGGAACGAGACCGATTGGTAAAAATGAGGAAGAAACTACTAAACTTGGAGAGGATTTATTAAAAGATGAAAAGGAATTAGCTGAACATACTATGTTAGTTGACCTTGCAAGGAATGATGTAGGTCGTGTTTCTGATTATGGTACGGTAAAAGTCAAATCGTTGATGGCAATTAAACGTTTTAGCCACGTGCAACACATCGTATCACATATTGTTGGACACTTATCAGATAACTTCGATATTTTTGATGCTTTAAAAGCACTATTTCCCGCTGGGACGGTTTCAGGAGCACCCAAAGTTAGGGCAATGGAAATAATAAATGAATTGGAAAAAGAAAGAAGAGAACCTTATGCTGGCGCCCTTGGGTACTTTTCATTCAATGGATGTTGTGATTTTGCTATAACAATAAGATCAATTTTCATACATGGAAAGCAAGGATATGTACAATCAGGTGCCGGAATAGTAATGGACTCCATTCCTGTAAATGAATGGGAAGAAACTGAAAGGAAAGCAGATGCTATGATATCAGTTTTAAAAAATATAAACTATCAAAAGCGTGAAATAAGAAGTTCTAAAAATAAAGCGAAGAGTTTAAAATAAACATTATTTTTTTCTCTTTTCTTTATTCTAAAATAATGAGGGATTATTGATAAATATTCTTGGGAGGTTTCGAAAATCTGTTTTTAGTATTAATATGATATTCCATCGATATTGATGGATCTTTTTGTCTCCCCGTCAAAATCCCAACAACAATATCATCTTTTTTCATGATATCTTTTTCTCTCAATTTTTTTATTCCTGCAGGAACTGCTCCAGAGGCAAGTTCACAGTCAAATCCATTGAGTCCTACGATAGACATTCCATCCATCATTTCACCATCATTCACCTGGATTACTAATCCATTAGTATACCATAGGGCTCTTAAAGCTTTAACAATGTTTGAAGGCTTACCAATTTGAATTGCAGTGGCCCTAGTTTTAGGAAGTATATTTTTATCCTTTTTATATTGATAATATCTTTGAATTAGATTAATATCTGGTTTACCTTCATTCCAGTGTAGTTTTGTATTTTCAAACTTTCCATTAACAAGCTCATAAAGAGTATTTGCACCTTCTGCATTTACAACTGCAATTCTAGGAATTTTTTGGATCCATCCCCATTCATATAATTCTATCAATGCTTTGCCACAGCTGGATATATTTCCTAATGCGCCCCCCGGATAAATGATCCAATCAGGAGGAGTCCATTCTAAATGTTCTAGTGCACGGTAAATAATAGTTTTTTGGCCTTCTATTCTAAATGGATTAATAGAGTTTACGGTATAACCATGTGAAGTTTTTGAATATTCTAAAGAAGATTGTAGTGCATCATCAAAATTTCCATCTACTTGAATAACTTGTGCCCCAAATTGAAAGGCTTGTCCTAATTTACCTGGAGCTATTTCTCCTTTTGGAATAAAAACATCACATTCCATGTTTTCATTGGAAGCATACATGGCTGCTGATGCGGATGTATTTCCAGTAGATGCGCAAATCAGTGTTTTTATTTTGAGCATCTTTGCATGAGTTACGGCAGACGACATACCATTGTCTTTGAAAGACCCACTTGGATTGTATCCTTCGGGTTGCAGAAAAAGATTTTCATGTGGAAGATCTACAAAATCTGCAACTTTTGACATATTATATGGTTTAGATAATCTACCTTCTGCACCATCGAGGGAAACAAGAACATCTGAACATTCACTGATATTATCAGTATCTATTTCAGGAAAATTTAATAATTCTCTAAACCTCCATACCCCACTTTCATTATAGATATTTCGGTTAGGATTTCTTCTTTGGTAAAATATCTCGACTAATTCCTTATCAGGTCTTTCTGAATACAGAACATCCAGAAATGAACCACAAGAACACTGATAATTATGATTTTGTATTTCATAAGTCAAACCACAAGTAGGATTTATACACTTTTTTAGAGCAAGATTCATTCGAATGAATCATTAATATTATCTTATTTATATTATTGGTGTATGTTTTTTTACTTAATCTTATTTTTCAATTATTGTTAATTCTCTAATTATTTAAAATGATGAAGTTATAACTACTCGGTCGAATCCTAAACGATTTGTTTGATCCTTTTAAATGACATGTTATTTCTTTCCTTTTTTCTCATACATTTTGAGGATTTGTTGAATCGCCCCATCCATATCCTCCTCACGAATCTCAGGAGAGACAGACCTCTTTAAGAGGTTATTAATGGTGGTTGATATTTCAGTACTGACCTCGTCAAAACTGTCCATATCACTATAGCTTTGCTGATATAACCGTTTAAGTTTCATAGCATTTAGTTGAGTTTGATCATTAAGCGTAACATTATATTCTCTATTATTTACTTTTATCTTTTTTTCTTCCATAAGATCATACCCTATCTGAAGGATTTAAAAAACTTTTGTAAAATTTTTATTTTTTAGTCTACAAGTAATAATTTGCTATCCTAGACAATAATTATTGAGAAAAAACGATACATTGTTTTCAAGACTTAAAAATTGTAGATGCATAATAATAGAAATATATCTTCCTTTTCTAATGTTCACCTACAAAACCTACGGAAGGAAGGTCATGTTATACAAAGTACTTTTCTTAGGAATTCCTAAATCTCTTAAGAAACTTATAACATTTATCTTACGTTGACATCCATATTTCCAAAAATGAAGGAAGATTATTTACCATATGAAATTTCATACTGTAATAAACTTTATTTTATGCTAAAAGAGATTATAACAAAAGAGAAAGCTCGAGGCCTTTTACTATCAGGTGGTTTGGATAGTAGCATCATAGCTAGTTTTCAAAAACCTGAATATACCTTCACGGTTACTCTCGACGGTTCCAATGCGTCAGACCCTGAATATGCTAGATTGATTGCAAATCAATATGGCTCGAATCATATTACAATAAAAATAAAAACTATGGAATTATTAAAGGTTGAAGAAAAAATAATAGAATTATTTCGGACGTTTGACCCCATTTTTATTCGTAACTCTAGCGTTATTTTTGCTGCAGTACAAAAAGCTAACGAACTAGGAGTGGATACCCTATTGACAGGAGATGGAGGAGATGAATTATTTGCAGGATATAACTATCTTAAAAGGTATTTCAATGATACCCAAAAATTAGAAGAAGAAGTCAAAAGATTATGGGATATAATGCATTTTCCTTCAGGAACAATAGGTAATTTTTTCAAGGTTAAGATAACTTCACCATTTCTGAATGAAAAATTTATGAAATTTGCAAAATCTATAGATTTATCAATGAAAATAGGTAGATATCAAAATAAAGTATGGGGCAAGTTTATCTTGAGAAAATGTTTTGAAAAATGGCACAATCAAGAAACACCTGCTTGGAGAGAAAAGGAAGCTCAAGAAGAAGGGTCAGGATTTTCAAAAATAATAAACTATTTTGAAAATCAATTCTGTACGAATAAAGAATTTTTAGATGAAATTAAAAGAATCAGAGTAAGGGAAAATGTTAATATTCGCAACAAGGAACATTTATTTTATTATCTCACGTATAGAAAATATTTTCTCCCACCAAGATCACAAAAAGGTTTAATAGAACAAAGAATATGTCCTGATTGTAATGGTAGTTTTAGCTGGAGGGGCAAATATTGTCGAATATGTGGAGCATATCCGGTCAATCCAATTATTCACTGAACATTAAAATTATGTGGATATATTTGATAACTCAAGATTTCTTCTAAATGTTTTAACCTTTTGAATAATATTAAAATTAGTAGATCTTGTAATCATTAAAAGATAAGATCTCTACGGCGCTCATTAACCTTTAATTGTTAATGATGCTAGTTAATTAATTTACTAGTTAGGAAGTATGTAATCATTTTATAATATTCTTTAGAATATAAAATATAATTTATCTTTAACATGAAGTTTCCTGGCTCAATTTGCAAACACAATGTATATGACTATAATGAGGAAGAATTTAGTAATTAAATTCTATAGAATCTGCCTTATACTAGAGTTATCTTTGCTAATGTAACTCCAGTTACAGTAAAAACAGTTACAATCTCATTTTTAAACAAATTTGTTTCATAGTTTTTGGTGAATAGATAGCCGATGTCATTTAACAAAAAGTGGGTAAAACCTACAACTAATGAAGGTGTAGCAAATAAACTTCTTGAGAATAAATTTATGGATAATATAAAATCTCCAGTTCCTTTAAAACCCAAAATTGAAGATGCTCAAAAAAAATTACAGCTTCAAATTTCTAAATTAGATGGTATTTCTAATAAAATGCATGAAAAAGACCATTTGATTTTTAAGAGAATTGTTTATGCAATGCAAAATCATGATAGCCAATATGCAAAAGTATTATCAAATGAGCTCTCTCAAATCAGAAAAATGAATAAGATGGTGAGTTCCGCCAAACTTGCGATGGAGCAAATCCAATTAAGGCTAAATACAATTACTGAATTAGGGGATGTAGTTGTTACATTGAGTCCTGCAATGTCTGTCATAAAAGGTATTCAAGGAGGTTTATCATCTATGATGCCAGAAGCTGACCAATCCTTTGGACAGATATCAGATCTATTGTCAAGCATAATGAATGATTCTTCACAAATACCTAATACAGAAATATCTGGAACAGGTATGATCTCTGAAGACTCGATGAAGATATTAGAAGAAGCTAGCATGGTCGTAGAACAAAGCATGAAAGACAAATTCCCTGATTTACCTTCATCGTCAGCAGAAGTAGATCAAGAGAGTTCAGAAGCCTCAATATATTGAGGAATAGAAAATAGTTTCTATCTAATTGATAAGAATATTTTCGATTTTCTTTTTTATTCTTGAAATTGTAGGATAACTATATCCTTTCTCCCGGTAATTCGCAATCATTTTTTTCCAGTTGTCTAATCTCCATTGAGCTTGTTCTTTACTTAACATATCCGTCTCTTTTTTTATTATACTTTTTCTACCAGGAAATAAATATCCTCCAGTTTCTGCAACGTATCTCTTATGAGCAAATCTTAACCCAAATAAGATCATATTTACGGGAAGAGACTTTAAATAGGATAAAAATTCTTCATATGATTCGTCAGACACCTTAATACTTACTTCTACTATTTTCATAAAGTGCCTTGTAAGGATTTATCTTTTTATTTCTTTCTAAAGTACATAAAAAGAAGTAAAACCATCTCAATATAATTAATATTAGAAAGATATTTTTGATCAATTTGCCTTGACAAATTTTTTAACTTTATTTTTGTATTGGTATTGAGGTATTTTTAAGCGCTAATTTATTTTGTATCTTTATGAATATATATGATATAATTTGTTATATTATTATGTACCAGTAACATGTTATATTATGTTATTTTTTTTTCCTAATTTGTCTAGACAATTAACAACATAATTTAAATGGGACTGTTGTATAGACATATTAAGAGAAATTCTTAAGCGAGCTGTTCCTAAAGATACCGTAGGATATCTAATTGCTTGAATAAATATACCTTTTTTGAATAATTCTTTTGAGAAATTGACAGTTACTTTCTCATCACCTATAATAATTGGAATAATGTGACTAGATGTTGTACCTATATTGAACCCTAGTTGATTTAATTGATTTATAAACCACTTTATTCTTCTAAAAAATTTTTTTTGGATATTTTTATTTTTTTTTAAAATTGAAACTGCAGTAATTGCAGCTACACATAAATGTTCAGGAATTGCAGATGTATATATGAATTGTCGTGATTTATTTATTAATAAATCTCTAATTAGATTAGATGAGGCTACATAACCTCCAAAACATCCTAAGCCCTTACTTAAACTACTAATGTGAATATCAACATCATTTTCCACTCCAAAATGCTCTGGAATTCCGCCATAATTACCAAAATTTCCAAATACAAAATCCGAATGTGCATCATCTACTATTAAAATTGAATCATGTGTCTTTGCCAATTCTGTTAGCAGATCGAGTCTTGCCATGTCTCCATCCATACTGAAAATACCTTCAGTGACAATGATCTTTTTAGCCTTTGAATTTTTTAAAAGTCTCTCTAAATGATCAGGATTATTATGTTCGAAAATCATTATATTATTTGATTTGGCTAACCGGCAAGCATCTATAATACTAGAATGGTTTAGGCTATCACTAAAAATGGTATGTTCTGAGCTAGATATTGCAGTAATTACCCCCAGATTTGCCATATACCCGGTAGGATAAACTAGAGCATTTTCGGAACTTCGATGGATCGCCAATATTCTTTCTAATTTTATGATATTGATATTATTTCCTGATACTAATCGTGAACTGCATGGAGAAACCTGTATAAGTGAATCTCTTACTTCAGACAAAACTGTATTATTTTGAGATAATCCTAAATAATCATTAGAGCATAAATTAATAACTTTTTTATTTCCTAAATAAAAGGTATTACCTTTTATTTCTGATGTCAGAGGTTCCCTATAGATATTTTTTTGTCTATATTCGTGTAATTGATCATTTATATGGTCATACTTGGAGGCCAATTTCTTTTATCATTTTAATATCTTTATTTTGATTATTTCCCCCTGTGGTAAGATATCCACCACTTATTATTCCATTAGCTCCAGCTTTAAGTGCATAGCTTCCATTATCTCTAAAATATTTCTCTCTTCCTCCTGCTAGTTTTAAAATGGTTTTTGGCATTATAAATCTCCAAACTGCTATTGTTTTAATAATTTCTTCATTGGTTAAAGGATGGTTATACATAAGTGGTGTTCCCTCTCGAGAAATTAATATATTTATAGGAACTTCATCTGGATCTAGGTCGGCAATTGAGAAAGCTAACTCTAGTCTTTGTTCCGGACTTTCACCCATCCCTATTATTCCTCCGCAACAAAGTTCAAGTCCAGCCTCTTTAACAATTTTTCCAGTATTCATTCTGTCTTCATAGTCATGAGTTGTACATATTTGGGAAAAATAACTTTTTGCTGTTTCTAGGTTATGATTATATCTTTTCACTCCTAAACTTTTTAACTTCTTCGCTCGTTCTGGCGTCAGGAATCCCAAGGAGACGTTCACATCAATATCTATACTATTTTTAATTTTTAAAATGGCGTCACAAATTTGTTCAAAATCCTTCTCAGGAGGAGATCTATACGCGCATACCAAGCAAAAACTGGTTGAGCCTTCATTTTTGGCATTTCTTGCGTAGTCTATTAATTTTTCAGTAGGAAGCAGTGGATACTTAGAAATTCCAGTACTATAAAATGATGATTGGGCACAAAAGGAACAGTCTTCAGGGCATCTACCTGATTTTGCATTAACTAATGATTCAATATCTACCACCTCACCATTAAATTTCCGAGTTATTGTATTGGCACCTTTTGCTAAAGCCGCGATATCATCTGTAGACAATAGAGTATAAGCTTCCTGAAAAGATATCTGTTGATTATTGAAAACCTTATTGATTAGTGTTTCAATAAAAGAATCTACGGTGTGATTTGAATTTTCATTACTCCTTAAGTAGCCACTAGTCATGTATCTATATGTTCTAAATCCTATACTTAATCCTTATTTTTTGTTATTTTTAATTATATATTTCTAAACTCGAGTCTAGAAAGATTAACAGTCTTTTACCTTTATTAGATCGCTTAACCAACCTCACGCATTAGTCATCTGAGAACACTCAGTTAGAATTTATTGAGACGCTCCTTCTTGTTAATTTATTAAAAAGCTAAGATTATATCTATATCTTCTTCTAAGAGGCCAATTATCAGACCACAATTACGAGAAGAACAACGGTTTTCGTTGTTTTTACTCATACGTAATGTTGTTCAAAAAAGGACCCTTTTCTAATACGTATAAAAAATAGTATCTTTTTTTTACCTTTAAACTCTGTCAACATCATCACCCAAATGGTTCAAAAACCATTACCTTTTTTATACAGTTTTGTCTTGTTTTTTTAACATTAGAATATAGATATCATTTTTATTGTAACTTCGACATATGCAAAAGTATGCTATAGCCTATCTTAGGGTTAGTACTGAAGAACAAACAGTACAGACTCAAAAAATTGCAATTACCAAATGGGCAAAGGATCATGATTATCAGATGTTGTATTTCTTTGAAGATCCCTCAGTAAGTGGAAAGATACCTGCCACTTGTAGAAAAGGCTTTCAAGATTTGATGGAATTTGTAAGTTTATCAAGAGTGGAAGCAGTGTTGGTATATGAGCTGTCAAGAGTAGGAAGGACGTTTTGGGATACACTTGACGCAATAAAGGTTATCGAAGAACATAGTCCGCTGATATCTTGTTCAGCTAGAGAGTCTTTCTTGCAGACCACAGACCCCAGCATCAGAAAACTGATGATAAGTATCCTAACGTGGGTTGCAGAAAGAGAAAGAGAGATGCTTGTTCAACGTACAAAGGATGGGATGAATAGAGCAAGAATTGCTGGAAAGGAAATCGGAAGACCCGAGAAGGTTATTGACAAAAATAACCTGATTACCTTACTAGCTGAAAATAATTCAAAAGCAAAAATCGCAAGGGAACTAGGAATATCAAAGGCAACTCTTTACAAAGAGTTTAGGAGATTGAATATACATTACCATGATTCAAAAACGATTTTCCATCAATAGATTTAATGATATCATACAAAGTATCTATCAATATATCTAATTGGTTCCTTGGCATAGCAAGTGGGGGAATCAGTGTAACAATATTTCCAAGAGATCTAAGTATAACTCCTCTTTTAAGTGATTCTCTCATTATATAGTTACTAAGATCCACACCATCACTAAAAGATCGTGATTGTTTTTTTCTTATTCCTTGTAACATTTTATTTTCACTGGCTAATTCAACTCCTACTAAAAGACCTTTATGTCTAATTTTATGGACAGATTTATAATCTTCAAGTTCTTCCAATCTTTTTTGAATATACTTACTGTTGTCTCTTATTTTTTGGATAAGATTTGTTTTTTCATACATTTCCAAATTAGCGATGCAAGCTGCACATCCAGCAGGATGGCCAGTATACGTATGTCCGTGGAATAATTGTTTGTTTATATCATATTCGCCTAAAAATTCTTTATAAATTTCATCTGTTGTCAACGTGACGGCAATAGGAAAATATCCTCCATTTAATGCCTTTCCATAACAGACAATATCTGGTAAAGATGATTGTTGGAGGTATTCTATCATATTTCCTAACCTTCCAAATCCTGTAGCAATTTCATCTAAAATAAGTAGAACATCATATTTTTTACAGAGATCAGCGATTCTTTTTTGATAATTATTTGGATAAATCGATACACCTCCTGCAATTTGTGCGCCGCTCTCCATTACAAGTCCAGCTATATGTTTTGAATTTTGTTTAAGTAACTGTTCTGTTTTTTCTATACATAAATCAGCAATCTCCGAATCTGTGAGACCGTTATCTAAATCTTTTTCAAATGATGATGGTGCTGGAGCTCTAAATGTTTTAATTAGTAATGATTTATAAGGATTGAAATACCTGTCAACGTAACCCATAGACATTGTCCCAATTGTATCTCCGTGGTAACCATTCTCAAGAGAAAGTAATCTGTTCTTTTTTGGAAATTTTTTATTTTTCCAATACTGAACTGCAATCTTCAATGCTACTTCCATAGCTGTCGAACCATTATCTGAATAAAAGATCTTGTCCATTCCTTTGGTCAATTTTAAAAGTTTAGTTGCAAGTACTATTGAAGCTTTATTACCTAATCCAAATAGAGTAGAATGAGGAAGTTGATGAAATTGTCTTCTGATTGCTTCAATAACAGGATTTGAACCATAACCCCATACACTGCACCACATGTTAGCAATTCCATCAAGATACTTCTTTCCATTTTCACTGACAAGATAAAATCCATCTCCATGAGTTATGACTACATTCTCTTGCTTATTCCAAATTTGCATTTGGGTGTAAGGATGCCAAACGTACTTTTTGTCAAGAGAAGTTAACGATTTATTAAGATCTTTATCATCTTTTTTAAGATGTTTTTTGTCATTTTCTTTTTTAGTCATTCTTCTTTATAATGTGAGTTAACTTAATTAATAAAATTTATTTATAAAAAAATGATCTTTCTAAATTCGAGTTTTGAAACATTTCACACATTAATTGTTGATTATTGTGTTACTTTCATCCTTTTTTACTGGTTTTTTCTTGTTATCCTCTTTGTTCTTCTTCTTCTTCATCCAATCATTTATTGCTTCAATAATTGATTCTTGGATGGCACCACGATATAATCCTTTTTTTGTTACTATTACCTTTCTAAATTTTTCATTTAAAGCATCTTCTAGTTCGAAAGTAATTTTTACCATGTTACCATATATACATTATCCCTCATTTATGGTTTCCTGTCTTACCATATAAAAGGTATAACATAATCCCATATAAAGATCTCCCCTTGTCCTATATTTATAATTAAAAATTTAACAACACATCATTAACAATCAGAATTAATAAATTCCAGTTAAAAAATAGGATCCTAACCTATAAAATAAAAAGGAATGGAGAAATCAAGCATTAAAAAATAAAAAATCTCATTGAAAATTGAGTTTTAAGAAGAGCAGGAATACTAATGTTCACATTCTAAACATGTAAGCAGAGTATACATACAATTACTAATAAAATATTATCACAAAATACCTAACAAAAATTTATCATTTATCTACAATAGCTTATGAAATATCAAAAATTTATAATTTTTCATAAAATCCATTTAAGTTAAACGCAATTTGTACCCAGTTAATCTAATGTTACGAAAAAGAAAAGCCAAAGTATAGTGGAAAACGTTATTTCTGTTCTACTACTTAACGAGAAAAGACTATAATAGTACACGTTGAGAATATGTACTATTGTAGAAATAATAAATATATGGCGAAATTTCAAAATTATTTGAAACTTTCATGATTTGAGTAAAAAATTCTCATTAATGTTTAGGTCTAATCTCCCTGTGTTAATGGCTCATTTATCAACACCTCTAATCCGTTAGATAATTCTTCGAGGTTTACAGTTACATTAGTTAGGATATTTAAAGCAATTGAATCATCACCAGATTCAATTGCTCTCATCGATTGGATAACATCATCATTTGTATTATTAATCAAATTTGATAGTTT
>DATDKD010000209.1:0-6637 GCA_036520175.1 Nitrososphaeraceae archaeon | reverse complement strand
TTCTTCAAAAATTTTAGGATACTTTGTGTTTCTTTTCTTTTCAAGGTATTTATATTACAGAATAAAATAGTGATCCCGTCTTTTGCGCCTTTTATTATTTCATCAATACGATTCTCAACCAATTGGAAACCTTGTATGTTTTCTGTATGCAATTGATCCTCTTGGGGAAGTTGATCTTTGTCTTTGACCGAAATATTATCCCGATATTCTGCTGCATAGTCTTCTTTCATTAAACTCTGCATAGTTACCAGCTTACTATATATTTCTGCAGAGTCTTCGCTTAATATACGAATAAGTTTGTAATACCAAAATAATGAGGCTAGAATACTTAGATAGGCGAACGCCCACATAGCTTCCCATATCAATTCAGTCTTCGAAAGAAATTCTTCATCAACAATTGCTAACGTAAGATAGAAGAAATCTGTGATAATTGTTAATATTAAAAAAGAGGTAAATAATATCCAGTGATAGATATAAGGGTTATTTCTGGGTAACTTTGTTAGAATGAGAATTGAAAGAGATAATAAAATACTATCGCTGTAGTTAGTGATTGTACTAATCACAATATCAGGCCACTGGGATTGAAAATCTACTTCCTCGCTAAAAACTATGATAGTTGATATTACAGGTATTACAGATGCGAGTGTTACTACAAACGCAATCACCCTACGTTTTATTAATCCATCTCTGTTTATAGTCTTAAATGATCTGTAGGTAAATAGAATTAAAGGTGCATAGCCAGCAACATAGAAAATTTCCCCGACACCTGGGTATGGGGCATCCGTATCTAATACAATTTGATAATACGAGTAGGAAAATTCACCAATGAACCAAAGAGTTATTCCTATGAAAAGGAGCTTAAATTTCTGAACTTCTATTTTTCTGGGATTTGAAAAAATTATAAACAAGGATATACAGGTAGTTGATCCCAACAAAACTGCTGAGGTTGTGCCGATGAATCTGTCGCTATCTGTAACAAATAGTATTATATGTATAAACACGATAGCTACAGCTATAGCAATTATAAATCCGAAGAACAAATATTTTGTTTCATACTTAATCGCAAAAGCAGAAGATTCATTATTTTTTGTCCTTCTCAATTAAATATGTATCCTTTGTAAATTATTTAAGTCATCCTGGATAATATTTTTATATACGCTCGATGGGAGAGCCAAGTACAAGCGAAAAGCCTTAAATAATTCTTCTAAAATAACTGACCTCAGAATGGAAATTATCTTTGATGAGTATGATATGAGAAAACTGCCACCGAGAGAGCGGCTTGACAAAATTATACAAATTTTAAGAAACGAAAGAGACGAATCTATACGATGGGATTCTGTTTGGCTTGCAGGAGAGATAACTGAAGTGATTGACAAAGATGATCCTATTTTTGCTGAAATAGCCGACCTAATGGTCTGGGTTTTGCTTAATGACGATAATGGAATTGTAAAACATGAGGCTGCTTTTCAAATTGGTGTGCGAAACATGAAATCTAAGATTCCTTACCTGATTAACTCTGCTCTAAATGATAAAAACGAACTTGTAAGACATGAAGCGATAGAAGCTTTGGGTCTAATACGAGCCCAAGAATGTAAAGAAACGCTGAGAAAGATGCTGGCAGATCCAAGTGATGCAGTTCGGGAAACTGCAGTTTTTGTATTAAAAAGACTGGATAGGCTAACAAATAGAGGAGACTATAAAGTAGAGGCGATACTGTAATAGATCTAATTATTAGTACTGCTCAAGTCTAACATTGACATCCTATAGGCTATAGTAATTAAGAATTGGCGAAAAAAGACTTTATTTGCAAAAAATGGATTGATAAAATAAATAAAGATTATTCACTTGATCTATGCTCGATGGCAGAAGAATTTAAAAATTATCTAAACAAATTTATATATAGTGATTTAACAGATATAATTTCAAATGTAATAAATTCCTATATAGAAGGACTTAAATTAAAAATACTTATTTATTTACTAAATCAAAAGAAATCTAAAAAAAATATAGCTAGAGAATTTGACAGGGTCAATCCGGAGTTTAAATGTATTAAGGAACATATATTAAAAAATATTGTATCGTAATATCTCAAAAATAGAAATAAGATTTACACAATATGATATAACAATTCATTAGCGAAAATGAATAGTCTGGATCTTTTCAATAAATATATAGAATATGACCATATTATTGACTTGTGGTATTCATGGCTATATTCTAGATTACATTTTTTATTATCTAAAGAAGTTATTCAGAAATTTAGTCCGAAAAATGTCTTAGATATAGGATGTGGCACTGGGTTTCAATCATTTCTTCATTACATAGATGGGTCGAGAGTAATAGGCATAGATAGTTCAGTGAAAATGATTAAAATTGCTCAAAGAAAAATGGGATCTCTTAACCAATCAAATAGATTGATGCTATTTCCAGAAGAATTTGATTTTGTCAAAAAATATAATGAATTAATAACTACTTTAATAATACAACACGGTAACTACCATTATGAATATCCTAAATTTTTAGTATCTGATTTATACCATCTTCCTTTTAAAAATGACAAATTTGATCATATCAATTGTTGTGGGAGTGTTTTAGGTTTAGTTAGAGATATTGATTCTGCCCTACTTGAAATGAGTAGACTTTTAAAAGTCGAAGGAACTTTATTTATAGAAGTTGACTCACGTTGGAGTTTGGATACTTTATGGATGATGTTGGATTATTTTTTATTACATAAACTAGGATTTTATACTTCACGTAATGATGTAAATAAAATAATTTTTTCTTCTATTTTAAAAGATATAATAGTTGACTATCCCTATGGCGAGTATGAAGGTTTTCAAGACAAAAATTATAAAATTAAACTAAAACTTTTTTCTCCTTTTGCATTACAAAAAAAATTTTGTTTATATAATTTTAAAGTTCTTAAAAAGTGGAATATTCATTCAATAACAAATTTACTTCCAAGTACAATTCTTGATAAAGATAATCCATCTAATACAGTTAAAAAAATCTTTACGATGTTATCTTCAATAGAAGAAAAGATGCCTAATCTTATTCCTGGATGTAGTACAGTTTACTTATTAAAAAAAACTTAGTTAATACATTCCTTTCTTTATCTTATCATTTTTCTATTGATTGAACACTAAAACTATCTCAATTCAAATCCCTTAGATAACGTCAATTAACATGGTTCAATGATTTTTAAATATTTTATATCTAAACGATGCTTAAGAGTAATAAACAATCAAGCTAAAAGTAGAACTTTAGTTCTCCTTTTTAAAGAATTGTTTATTACTTACTTCTACATATTATATTATATAATATTTAATGAAAAATATCTTAATAGTTGATGATGATGTTGATACCTCTTTAAGATATAAGAAATGGTTGGAAGATGAAGGCTTCACTTTAACTTTAATAAATCACCCTAATACAGCAGAACAAAACTTTAATCCTGAAAACTATGACCTTGTTCTTATTGGTTTTAGAACGTCCGTAATGGATGGTTTTGAACTTTATAAAAAATTATATGAAATGTCAAAAAAAGTACAACAAGATACAACATCATCATCAAACGATTTTAGGGTTTGTTTTATGACTGCATCAAGAATAAATTACACAGTGTTAGCAGAAATTCATCCTGAATTTGGAGAAGAATGTTATGTTTGCAAAGAAAGTCCAAAAGAAGTTTTTTTAAAACATGTTTATTCTTTGATATCCTAAATTTGTTTATTGTCTTTCTATTAGACGCTAAACTTTAATTATTATAAGATATTATTATTTTTCGGCGCCGAAAAATAATACATATATTTTTCATTTCACAATCTATAAAATTAAATTATACAATTCTTTTTTCTTTCCTTTGTTTATCTCATCCTGAATATCTTCAATCATATCATCTTCTCTAGAGAAGCTTCGGTTGGTAATTGATTTACATATTGTTGTTGCTGTGGTGGCAAAATATTATTTAACATTCCAGTGGAAGCTGCATAATAAATACCACCACCAGCTATAATACCTAAAACTAGAAGGTCGGATATTCTCCAGCTATATAATATCAAAATAAAAAAAGAAGTATATTAAATTATTTTCTTAAGCATATGATGATAACAGCTTTCTAACCTTGGGAAGAAAATGTAAAAAGTTACCCACTCAAATCCAATTCGTATAAACAATCCCATAACATCATTAAGTCCATTACCATAGTGACTCCATATTACCAGCCATATCTGCCATATCAATTCATTCCATGTTATTTCTATTACCCATATTTTTGTTTGTGTAATAATTAATTTCCTGACGTGTTTGAACTGTCTTTCTTTGATTACTTCTATTGTCTGTTCCCAGATTTGATATCCGCAGTAGTCCCATGCTAGGGAACCACCAATCTGTTCTATTCCTCTGTATACTACTTGTTCTCCTATTTGTGCCCATGCTGTGTATATTATTGGTCCTTTTACTGCACTGATGAAACTAATTAACACCATTTTAAAAGTGGTCGGTAGTGAACACCTGGAATCACCTCAAACAATTTTTTCTTTCTTTCTTCATATTCAGTGGCGATAGATGTTGAACTATAGTATGCGAATGAAGATATCTGTGCTATTAGTAGAGTAAGACCAATGATCATGAAAACAAGATGGGTTGTTGTGCACCATAGATACAGCATTAAAAAAATAGTTATTGTTGGGACAATAAGAGCTAGTTTAATTTTCAAGACATTATTCTTCTGACTCGTCTCTATCACTTTCTTCTTCTTCTCCACCAGTTGAACTTTATACATTATAAAATTCAGATTAACTGATTTATTTAAGAGAATTGGTCTTTTTTATAGAAATTTTAATCTTTTAAGATTTATTTAAAATTATTACAATAAATTTAAATACCGGCAGTAATTTTTCGGCGCCGAAAAATAATGGTATTCATATTAATAGATTTAACAAGAATCAAAATTATCGTAAAAGTCTGATTAATTAATTGACTATATTAGTAGAATAAATGAATTAATTCCTTTATTAATTAAGTCAGAAAAAATGTGTCTTTTCTATCTGTTTTTATTGATTCTTTAAAAATAGGCATAAGTTTATTAATTTCCTCTATAATTCAGAATTGATTATTACTGCTAAAAGTAATTAGAAAAGCTTTCTTTGATATCCTAAATTTGTTTATTGTCTTTCTATTAGACGCTAAATTTTGAAATGTTCTTTATCAAATCTTTTCTTATATAGGCGATCGCTCATATTGTCTCTTACTTTGATTGCTAACTTTACATAATCTTTTACATTGGTTTATGTAACTTCAGAAGAAAACAGAATTAAACCAGGTTATATTGATTTTAGATTTTTTGTAAAGAATTGAACATTTTGTTTCTATATCATTAGTTTTAAATTCCATTTCTCCTAAATTATTTACAATAAAATCAAAGAATGTTTCTAATTTAACAGTATATTCTTTTATTGTTTTTTAAGATCTAATACACATCAAAAACATTTGATAAGGGCTTATATCTTCCTGTCCATTACCATTATTCGTTGTCTCGTTAATAGACATCATAGCAGGATCTCACCATAACACCTGATTCTATTAAAGGTAAAAGCCATATAAAGCCTCAATATTGATTGTAAGCGCCCGGGCCGGGATTCGAACCCGGGTCGCAGGAGTGACAGTCCCACATACTGAACCGGAATATACGATGCGAAATTTATTAATTCTTATACTGCATCTCTATACTACCCGGGCGCATTAAATTTGTTTTATAAAAGCAATTAAAATATCTTTCTTTTTAATAGATTAACCTCATAAAAGGCCATTGAGATTATATAATAAGATTAATAGTTAGCAACCTAATACAACCTAATTTTTTATTTGAGTTAATAATCGTTATAGTAGGCCAAGTTTTTCAATGAAATATACCCTAAAAATAGAGTACACTGTACCTTCATAAATCAAGCACAAGTGCTTTTAAAAGAAAGTTCAAGAAAGCAATGAAAGTTCAAGAAAGCAATGAAAGTTCGTGAAAGCAGCATAGATACCAAAAGTTTTAAAAACATATTTTTTTAAACAATATAATTGATAAATGAGTTTATCAACCAAAGAAAGGGAAAAACATGTTTTAGAATGTCTAGGCCAGAATAAAAGTTATCGAGAAATCCAAGCTCTATTTCATATCTCTCCAAGAGAGATAAGTTCAATAGTTAAAAAAGCAAAAGAAAAAAATGACAAAGAAGAAGAAAAGAAACTACAGAGATCTCTTATATCAAAAGCATATAAATTATTTGCACAAGGCAAAGATCCCTTACATGTTGTCACAACATTAGGTATTGGAGCACCAGAAGCAAAAAAACTCTATATGGATTACCTGGATCTTAAAGGCTATCATCATATAGCAGAGGTACTACAACAATTTGATATACAAACAATTAGAAATTTTTCAAAATCCTATATGACAGACGATAATAAGATAGATGAAAAAAAATTAATTGAAGCAATTAAAATTAGTACTAGTCTTCCGAAAATTAAAGAAGAATATAATACTAAATCATCTCAATTAAGACTTCTTCAAGAACAGATAGACTATTTTTATCCACGAAATAAATTTTTAGTTAATCAAAACTTAGAATTGCAAGATGGAGTAAAT
>DATDKD010000208.1:0-5748 GCA_036520175.1 Nitrososphaeraceae archaeon | reverse complement strand
ATGAGTGTTGGGTTGGAGAAAATTCCAATAGTTAGTATGATGCTTGTCATTATTAGTAAATTTGAGATCAAAACTTTCACAGTATGCGCTAGAGAGGTTGAATATTTAAAAATCTATATCTAATTAATTTAACTTTTAATTTAAAATCATTTCAATTTCAACAACCACCATTTTTAATATCTACATCTCAACAATAAACTAGAAAGTAATCGTCCACAAATACGTGTTGTATTATACAGGGTCTTCTTCTTTAAGTTACAATACAATTTTCTGCATTTATCTGCATCTGAATTAAAAGTCTATGGAAAAATAGAATAGGGCTTAACTTTATTCTATGTTATATAAATATTATCTTAGAGTGTGGAAAAGTAGATTTTAATTACTTATTCTTCAACTTACTGTTCTTTAGTATTAAGAATCAGATAATAAATTAATTATTTAAAAAGTATTATCTATTATTATATGATATTATTCTATTCAAAACATTTATCGAATTTTCTATCTAAAATTTAAGTAAAAATATTGCAATAGTTCTTTTAATTGCTTTGTAGTTGTTTTCTACACTAAGAAAATGATAGAATTTAATAAAAAAATCAGATTTGTAAAATTTAATTTTATTTATACAGGTTTTTATATGTTCTCTATTTTAGGTATTATATTTTTACTAAATTTAGAAGGTGATATTTTCGAAAAGGATGAATATAACAACAACAAAAATAATAATAATATCATAAATATAGCGTGGGCAAATGAGATCAATGGAACTGATAATTCAGATAACATTACAGGTACCCAAAGTAAGGATATTATTAAAGGACTGAATGGCAATGATACAATAACAGGAAAAGAAGCTGGAGATGATATTAGCGGAGGAAGTGGAGATGATCTAATCTATGGTAATGGAGGAAGAGATGTTTTAAGGGGAAAAGCAGGTAATGATCGAATAGAAGGTGAAACAGGAAATGACAGATTATATGGTGATAGAGGCAATGACATACTAATAGGAGGTCCAGGAAATGATACATTTACTGGTGGACTTGGCAAAGATGTATTCATATGCAGTACAGGAAACGACACAATAACAGATTTCAATGTTACTCAAGAAGACACAACTCCTCAGCAAAATGATTGTGAAAAAATGAGATATGGCAATACAGATTATTATATCTCCTTACAACAACAACAAAAACAAGAAGAAGAAGAAGAACATGAAGAAGAAGAGGACTCCATCCATGCAGAAAGTACAACAAACCATGAGAAGAAAAAATCCGATAATAAAGATGGATTCTTTTTTGGTCTATTTAAATAAATTGATTTGTCACCCTTGTTTGATAATTGGCACTTCTTTCCAATATCTTTCCAGACTGAGTTTTATTTATTAATGAGATGTATATTCAATAAAAATAGGATTTATCATTTTCAATGGATAGATTATTTTTCCTTATAGCGTTTTTATATAGTATTTTATATAATAATAGAAAAAATTGTATTCTTCAATGAAAGAAGGAAATCAGAAATTTCTCAAGTTAATTAATGATATTCTCTCACTAAAATAAATTAATTAATATTAATATTGTTGTTGCTGTTCTCCTTGATTCAGTACCTATTTTCTACTATGACAAAGTAACATTAAACAATTTCTTTCTTTCTTTCTTTAGTTTTCTATCGGGCTGGCAAGGAATTAGGTTTATCAAAGTGTTTAACTACTCTCTTTTCACATTCACTTCCCTCTGGTGGTCTTAAGTCTTCACTAGCAACACAAGCATGATATCTATCTCCAATTTGTATTAAACCGATATCCGTCTTTCGGTCAAAAGTAAATGTTCTTTTTATTGTACTATCACCACTTTTGTCAAGTTCTGCCTGAACATCTTCTATAACTTCTGATTGAATTTGGCCCTTTATCATGGCAGCTATTACTAGCTTTTTAGTATCTTTTTTATCCGCCAGAGGAGCAAGAATTTTTATTTTAACTGTATCGCTATTTGAACCACTTACATTATTCAGATTTGCTTGATAGACTACTTTGCTTTTTGCATATACTTGTGAACCAGCAGTAAACAGTTCAATTTCTGTTGGTTTTTTTATGTTTAGTATATCTCCTTCATTACAATCAAATTTTGCAAAGGAATTGTATTCTGTCATCAAATCTCCAACTTGATACACACATACAAAAAATTCATCTGGTACATTAGCATCCACTATACCGTTATCTATGTCTGTTTTTAATTCAACATCAAGTTTTTTCTTGCTTTTGTCTATTGAAGAAATAGGAATATCTTGCTTAAAGTCGTCACCATTTATAAAAGCGGTAATTCTCAAAAATTTGGTTTTTTCCATATCTATATTTTCCAAGTGTATACTGGTTTTGACTGTTAGTTGGTCTTTATCTTTTTTATTATCATCAGTATTTTTTTTAGCAAAGACCATTTCAGCAGAATTAGATGCCAAAATAATACTACTAGCAAAAACTATAACAATGATAAATACGATATACTGAATTGGAATTTTAGATATCATTTAATTAATTAATTAAGAACTTGTTTTTGATATATTTATTGTTTCAGTATAAATTTTTCCACATAAAAAGTACAGTAAAACTTTATTAAACAATTCTTGTTGAATTATAATCGAGTGAATTTTTAGTTTAGTTTAATTTCGGTAGATAATATTAATTATATTGTATACCATTCAATAGAATATCGAGAAAGAGTCTCTTTTAAAATGAATACTTTACTCTTATTGTCTTATGTTTCATACATTTCAGTATAGGAATGACTATACATTATTAGTTTATTTTTTTTGGTATATAATTCAAGTAAATTGAATATGTCGGTGTAGAATTTTTGTGAGTTATATTGTTGATTAATGTGTCTAAATTATCATTCATAATATTTATCTATTATTTTTAATGAATTATCTATTACTAATTAACTGCGATAGATATTAATTTCAAAATGATAATTCTAAATCGCCTTGGACAAATAAAATAATTATCTATTATAAATTGGAAATACTTTAATTTGAAATGATAATATTACTATCATCATACAATTTAGTTGGAGGACGTATTTCTCTTATTTCCAAGTCATAAATATCAAACTTGAAATCATTTGCCTTGATTATAACAATTGGAGAACCCCACGTAATTGCTTGACCATCTGTTTCAGCACCACATAACTTCATGTTATCTCCCCAATTTCCAGTATCTATTGCCTGATGTACTTTCTTATAGGGTCCTTTACCACCATTTTCTGTATCAACCCAAGTTTCTAGTTTTACTGCGGTATCATTAAGATTATATGCTATTGCTTTAAAACCGATTATTTTATTATATATGTCTCCCACTGTCTTCATTTGATCATTGTAGCGTTCCCATTCATAATCAATATGAAACTGTTCTTTTTTCATCCTTACTTGTCCTTCATTTGAAAGATTGTTATGATAACTTGACCCTCCACAAAAAAATTTCGGTCCTTTCTTATAATCATTATCAAGTTGACTATGAGATATTGATCTAGTTACTATTGAAATAGAATGTGAATCTCCTTTAGAACGTGCTGAATCAAGTAGTTTAAAAATCAAAGTGACTTCTATATTTTTCCAATCAGTTGGTTTATACCAATATCCAATCTTTTTTAGTTCCGAATAATCCCAGCTTTGAATTTTACCTTTAGACAAATTGTTTAATTGTTCTACTTTATCAGGTAATATTCCTGCATCCTTGGTATGAATATCAATTCTAGGTCGTCCATAGTCTATTCTCCAACTTCCATCATCATTTTGTTTTGTAAAGACGTTTGATTTATCTGTTTTATCTACTTGGACTTTATCATTTGGATTATTAATGTTGAATCTGTATGTCTGTCCGTTTGCTATAGTTTCATAAACCTCAGGTATTACTATTCGTTTTATAGGAAAGAAAGATCTATAAGCAGGATCTATATAAGAGGAATCGGATTTTTCGTTTTCGTCACTATTTTTTTTATCTTTATCTTTATCTTTTGTTTGTTCTTGCTCTTCTTTATCTTTTTTAATCTCTTTTCCTTCCTTTTCATCTACTTTTTCTTTGTTGTTGTCGTTAGGTTCTGCGTAGATATATAATTTAGATAAGTGATCACCTGTGTGAGTATAATTGACAATAGTTATTATCATAACGATAATTAATATAAAAAATAACAAAGAGAATGTAAATTCTGTAGTATGTATATACACTTTTTATTAATATTTACCTATTATATATAATAACTACTTATAATTATTATAGAATTTATTACGGTAATTGTAAAGCTTATTGATATGTTATAACATTTTTCTTTAATTTGTTGCAAATGGAAGAAAATATAAAAATTGTAGATCCTTTATGCATTCTACTTAACAAGTAATTTTTAGCGAAATGCATGACAAATTATGAAATTAGATTCTAGATATCCACTTTAGAAATATTTTCACTATATAGAATAATGAGAAAATATTTATTTATGTACCTACATTTAGAGCATTATTAAACTTCAATTGATGAAAATGATTTTGAAAAATAATAATTATTCCTTTAAAAATTCTTGTTACTATTCTTATATTTGTATTTCTATATTTTTTCATTATCAGTATAGAGGTTTTTGGTGGAGATGATGACACTAACAACATACTAAACTTCATCCTTACGAGGAAGGCAGCAAAACAATATTTAAATATTTGTTATATTATCTAAGACCATTTTATCATCCATTCAAGTAAATTTAAAATGGATTCAACTAATTCTTGACCTTTTTCAGTCAATTTATATTCTACTCGGGGAGGTATCTCATTATATGCTTGTCTTTTTAATATTCCGCCTTTTTCTAATTCCTTTAATCGACGAGCAAGAGTTTTACTACTAATACCTTTCATTAATTCTTTAAAATGTTTGTATCTGACAGGATTTGTTGTGCAACAGAGCGGAATAAGCATTTCAAATGTTCCTCTTTTGGTTATCAATTCTCGAAGTTTTGCAGTCTCTAACATTAGTTTTTGATAATCATAACCGTCAAAATTACAATTATCATAAAGAGGGAGACTCTTTACTTTTTGTCCCTTTGTTTCTGTCATGATACTTTGTGTATTACAGTATTCTTGATAACTTAAATAGTTTCCCTAGTAAACAGAGTTATGCATAAAGAAATACTCAAAGAAAAGATCAAAGAGAATTACGGTAAAATTGCTTTAAATGGTAACCTTGGTTCTTGTTGTAGTCCACAGGGAATTTATGATATTAATAACATTTCTAAAAAACAAATGTCATCTAATGTCGGATATAAGGATATTGAATTAAAATCAATTCCTGAGGAATCAATTCTTGGATTGGGATGTGGTGCACCATTAAAGTTTGCAGATTTGAGAAGAGGCGAAATTGTAGTTGAAATTGGTTCGGGCGCTGGAATTGATGTATTTTTGGCATCAAAATTGGTAGGTAATAAAGGAAAAGTTATAGGAATTGATATGAATGATGAAATGCTGGAAAAAGCAAGAAAAGCATCAATTGGTTGTAACAATAGAAATGTAGAATTTAGAAAAGGAGATATAGAAGAAAAAATCCCTATTGACGATAATTCGGTAGATGTTGTAATAAGTAATTGTGTTATTAATTTGACCTCTAATAAGACAAATACTTTTAAAGAAATTTATCGTATATTGAAAATAAATGAAAAAGCAAGAATGATTATTTCTGATCTTATAACAACCAAAGAAATTAGTAAAGATGACGAGATC
>DATDKD010000207.1:0-10174 GCA_036520175.1 Nitrososphaeraceae archaeon | reverse complement strand
TCAATACAAAAAATCAAGTATTGATTAAGCATGGTAACAAGTAAATTATATAGTGAAATAATTAACGATAATGTTTGTGGACAACAATATTCATTGAGGAATCTTTGGGTTTAACCATTCTATGAAACTTGCATAGTTCAACGAACGTACGTCATCTAAATAATTGTGAAGTATTTTTATAAATTTAAATCCATTATCAAGTTCAAATGATAAAACAGGATCTCTAAGTTCTCCTCTAATTACTTTTTCTGCATATTCCAACGCAGACATTTTATCTCCATAATCACAATAGTTAAACAATCTTCCTCCTGCTATCATTCTTCTTAAATTCATTTTCACAGCCAATTCTTTTCTAGCATCATAAAGCATGCTTCCTATACCTTCATGTCTATACTTTGGATGTGATGAAATATCTGCTCCATAGAGACTATCGCCATCATAAGAATGGTTAGTAAACATACCATTTGCAGTAATATCCATCCATGTATGTTCTTGATATTGTGGATCAAGAGAAACTATTAAAGTACTTGCTGAACCTACTATTGTACCATCTGGTTCGACAGTAACAAATTGCCCTTCAGGAAAAATAGCCAGGTGACTTTCGAGTTCTTCTGTTTTCCATATATTGCCATATTTTGCAAGAAATGGAAATGATTGCTTTTGTAGATCTATGATCTTTGGAATATCACTTTTTATAGTATTTCTAACTTTAACACCTTTGTGATGAGGATGTAATAATTCAGTCATATTATTAAGTATAAATAAGATTATTAACCAAATTTAAGCTTGATTGATTGCAAATAATGTTATTAAAACATCAAATTGAACATACTCTAGTAAATAGTTTTAAAATTAATTATATTATGGTAAAATATCTCCAATCACACTATATTAAATAACCAAGAGATTCAAACTATAAATTCTAATTCAATAAATTAAAACATATATGCCCGTTATAGATTGTCATGTTCACCTAAATTATTATAATAATATTCAAAAGAGAAAGAGAATTTCATCACTACAAGACAGACTAACAGAATTGCTACAAACTATGAGTAATAACAATATTGATTATTCTATTATTTTAACATCGTATAAATTTGATATTGAGAGACCATCAACATCGGACATTATTGATATTTTAAAAAATAAAGAATATAAGCTGGGGATAGTAGCGGGATTTACAATTGATAATCACAATGATGAATATTTTGGAAAATGTAAAGAATGGCTAAACGATGGATTAATCAAAGGTATAAAGCTATATTGTGGATATGAATATTATTATCCATACGATAAAAGATATCAAAAAATTTATGACATTTGTATAGAATATAAAGTTCCTGTTATGATTCATACCGGAGACACATTTTCCAATACATCTAAAGTTCGCTTTGCTCATCCATTAAATATAGACGACATAGCTGTTGATAATCCTGAGTTAACTATTATTATGTGTCATATAGGAAATCCATGGTTATTAGATTGTCAAGAAATACTCTACAAAAATAAAAATGTTTATGCAGATATTTCAGGCTTGGTAATTGGAAATTTTACATTATTTGATCAAAGATATTATACAAATAAAATAAAAGAACTTTTAAGTTATCTGGAGATGCCCCATCGTTTGTTGTACGGAAGTGATTGGCCTATTTCCAATATGGACAGTTACATAAAGTTTGTGAATAAACTTAAACTTAATAAACAATCACGTGATCTTTTATTATTTAAAAATTCTCGTAATATTTTTCGATTATAATTGTAATTTTACTTTTGTAATAGAAACTGCGAATCTGTTAAAAAAAAGCAAACGGATGTCAATATATTTGATTCCTTATTTCATTGTTAAAGAATCTTTATTTATCAGTAGTCTATATTATTATTATTATTACATGAACTACTATCAATTCTCTATACTGATATCAATTTTAGATAGGCATTTATGCCATTATATGCCTAATGTGTTCTTTCATTGTTATTATTAATTATCATTATAGAGAATGATAGTAATAGTAATAGCAGTATTAGTAGATGAATTTTTTATTATGCAACAAGTTGAAATTGAAATCCTTTTTCAATGAGCAATGTATTTTTAAGAATGGAATATGTCATTAAACTAAAGTGAGTTAAAGTGATTACCTTCATAGTTACAGTATAATTGATAAATAAAATTATTAGATCAGCATAAATATTTTATTTTTAAATAATCTGTAATGAGTAAAACACTAATGGTATATATCCTAACGACACTAATTGCATTTTCAATCGTTACAACAATAACAATGCAACCTATAGACATAAGCGCTCAAACCCAACCAGCAGCACCCACACTATCACCTCTACAAACACAACAACAACAAGCATCACAACAACCCTTAGCCATAAGTCCATCATGCGGTCAAGTTATAACACAAAATGTTGTATTAACTTCTAACTTAAACTGTGCAGATAGTGATGGTCTTATAGTTGGTGCAAGTGATATTGTCATAGATCTTAATGGACATACAATTTCTGGTCCAGATGTAGATAGTCAAGAAAAAACTTCTAGTAAGGTAGGAGTTATGATTCCTAACATGAACAATGTAGTAGTTCAAGATGGTACTATCCAAGGATTTCAAGCAGGTATTTTAATGACTGGTTCTCAAAATGTTGAATTGAGCAATATTATTTCCAAAAATAACCAAATAGGAGCATTCAGTACTGGTGCTAGTATAGTTAATGCACATTTGTCCATACTTATGAATAACGAAATCGGTTTTGCAGGACACTCAACACAACAGGCCACTATTCAAGATAACATACTTTTCCAAAATACATTGGCAGGAATAACATTAGTCAATTCGGACAATGGTATACTTACTTTGAACTCTATTACTGAATCTGGAAATGGTCTTTATGTAGATAGTCAAAGTAACAATAACAATATTAACTTTAACAATGTTCTTTTGAATACAGTTGACATCAATAACGCTAATGGGTTACCAGTAAATACCAATGCCAATACATTTGACCAGAACAATTGTATGACTGCTAATCCAAGTGGTATATGTATAGGTAAGTAACAAAAAAGATTCTTTTTTCAAATCTTTTTCTCAACATTTTTGAGATATTCATTTGGAAACAATAGAATAGCAAAATAGCAATAATTACTATTGTGAATATCATCCCGATACAATGATAGGTAAAGTCCAATTTAATAAAATAATTAATTTATTTATTTATTTATTTTTTTGACTAATAAAATCTCAATAATTAAACTCATCTCAAAACTTATTAATGTATTATTATAATTGTAATTCTTAAGTATTGTAATAATTATCTGGTCTCACTATATCGAAGGGTTAAAATCCCACTGGCCCCATTGAACTCTGGGTTCCCATTCTATGGTTAATAGAATTTAAGAAGTAATAAAAATTAATAGAATAATCAATAATGAACAAAAAAGATAAAATCCTTATTTATTAAACAAAATAATAGTTTATTTAAAAATAACATATTATATTGAAAAAATGACATTAATGCAGGTAAATTCACCATCAAGTTTCTCTTAACATTTCTTATCGTGTTTTATGATCATTTGTCACTGATAGGAAATCAGTCTATCTGGAACATGACTATTTTTTTCCGATTAGCTCATAAACATATTTAACATGTTCATAAGTTTTCAATTTCTTTTCTTCTGGTATGGTTATTTTTTTAGTTCTAAATGTATTATTGTTAGTTATCTTTGATGCATTATGAAACTCTTTTGAAATGATAATTTGATCATTATCAGCGAAACCCTCAAGTCTACTACAGAAATTAACATCATCTCCAATAGCAGTAATTTGACTTCGAAGTGGTGAATACCAATATCCAAACAATACTTCACCGAAATGTATAGCACATTTCAAATTTATATTGGTAGTAGGTGTATAATTATAATGAGAATATAAAATTTTCATATGTTTTTCCTTAATTTTTATAAAATTCACCTTAAACTCCAATGCAGCGTTCATTACATTTGAATAAACTATATCAAATTTTTTATCTTGGTAACCAAAATAAGCAAAAATTCCATCACCTATAAATTTATCCAATATTCCATTATATTTTTTAATCACTCTTGTTGCTTCACTATAATAATCTCTTAACAAGTATTCTATTTCTTCAAAAATAGGACCTTGTTTTTTCATTGTTTTTTTCAGTAATGCTTTTAATTCTTTAATTAATGCAGAAAATTTACTTATATCCCAAAATACAATAATAAGTTTAGTGATGTTGACTCCATCTAACTTTAATTCTTTACTATGTTTGTATATGAATGGATCAAAATACATACTTAGTTGTTCCTTAGAATTAGAATCATTATCTGTAATAATATTCTGATTAGCCATGATATTTGCACTACTTATATTTTTTATCAAGAAAACTTAACAGATTTGGAAGTCTGATATTATATCTCTTATTAAGGCATCTTAATCTTTGAGTATTGCTCATATTTTTATAATCTTCAGTAAAAATAGTAATACTATTACATTCGGTTCTATGGATTTTGCATACATAATCAATTCGTTCATAATTATAATTAAACGTAATTTCTCCCACTTCTCCTGAGTTTAGATAAAGTCTTTCATCTAATATTTCAATATTTGTTGGATTTGGATCAATTTTAATAAAGAAGAGATGATGAGGTTCACTATCTGTATTAATCCATCTAATGGTATCTCCTTTTTGAATTTTGACAGTATGTGGTATATAATTTCTAATAGATTCATTATGTAAAAATTGTGGAATAAGTACCTGATATTTCATTACTATTATAAGATACATCAACTAAAATATATTAATAAATATAGGTTGTATTGTTTAGTAGGTTAGTTTATTTAATAAATCTAAATAATTAGATAGAGGAGAAGTTAATCAAATTCAAATAGTGCTCTATTTTATAATCTGATCGTTCTGGCATTTGCTCAAACATTGGTTTGACTTTGTCTACTAGATCAGATAAAATCTTGTTATCTTTAGAATAATAATAAAACAGAACAAATTTTAGAATTTTTAAATCAAAAAGTTAAAAGATAGGATAATCAGGACAAGGGATGGATGTATGGATCACTAATTAGAACAATTACTCAATCGTTTGACTATTTTTAAATGGTTATACAATCATGATCGGAAATCGACCATGACAAATGATAAACTCGAACCTGTTAAAAAAACATTATAAACAATGAAACTTTTAAAATATAATATATGTTCCTAGAAAATGTATTTTTAATAATTAAAATAAATATGGGAGTTTTTCTACTTTGAGAATAATTCTTTAAGTGTATGAGAAGCCTGATCTATTGCACCTCTTGCTGCAGGAGTATCACTAATTGGATTAAGCATCATAAAGTCATGAATAGCACCAAGGTAACGGGTTGCAGTAATAGGAACGCCAGCCTGCATTAATTTATGAGCATATGCTTCACCTTCATCTCGTAGAACATCATTTTCTCCTACTATGATGAGTGTAGGTGGTAATCCACTAAGCTGCTCAAGTGAGGCTTGTAGGGGAGAAACAGTTGGTTCTTTTCTATTAGTATCGTTTGAAACATAATTATCCCAAAACCATTTCATATTATCACGCGTAAGAAAATATCCTTCTTGATATGTATTATATGAAGAAGTGTTAAAGTTGGCATCTGTAACTGGATAAAATAGCATTTGGAAGATAATAGGAGGTCCGCCACGCTCTTTTGCAAGTAATGCAAGTGTAGTGGCCATGTTGCCTCCTACACTATCACCTGCTACTACTAAACGTGAAGAATCTAAATTGAGGCTTTGACCATTCTCTGAAATCCATTTTGTAGCAGCATATGCTTCTTCTAGAGATTGTGGATATTTTGCTTCAGGAGAGAGCGTATAGTTGACAAATACAATTGCTGCATGTGCGCCATTAGCAAGTTCCCTTAACAATCTTTCATGAGTATTAAAATTACCTAGCACCCATCCACCACCATGGGTGTATATTACAACAGGTAGAGTTTCATTGCCACTACCTGGGGGTCTGACTATCTGAATAGATATTTCGCCATTAGGACCACCTGGAATAGTTTTGTTTTCTATTTCAGCTGGAAGTTTTTCTATCGGGCCTGCCTGAAGTCCAGACAGTACATTACGAGCCTCAGTGGGAGTCAAAGTATAGAGTGGCGGTCCTCCACTTTGTTGTAGCTTTTCTAAAAATAATTTAGTTTTATTTTCTACCGTAGGATAATTGTTGGTATCCATGCCATATACTAATTGATTAGTATTATTTAAAGAAAAATGGAAACTTATTGTTATTATTAGAATCATAGTTGCTGAAAAATACGAAGCAAGTTCGATTTTCATCTTTTATTTATTTAGTGAATTCTTTTATTTAAGTATGTAGTTTTGTTGAATAATCTCCTATTTAGCACGAGTTATATTAAAGAATTGGTGCCATTGTAGGAGTTAAACTCGCACTAGAAGCATCTTGATTCAATAGTGCATAAGTGTTACTTGAGAAAAAGGAAAGGCCCTAAAGAGAATACTGGAATGAGGGAAATTATAGATAATAATATTGTTATATTCATAATATGTATAAACCAACTTTACGTTATAAATGTTGATTTCTATTCTTAATCTACAATATGACATCCAAGTCAATTAAGTTCCTTTATTCCTAAATTAATTTGGTTAAAATCAGTTATAATACAAATATATTTATTAACATCTTAGATCTATATCTATCTTTTCCATATTAAAATATTATATATGGTTATATTTTAAATTAATTTTGAAGTATTATTTTAGTATTAAGATTAAATCAATTCTTAATTTGAGTTGATTTGTAAAATTGTTATAGAATGTATAATAAATTAATAAAGTTAATAGAAACTTATATTCTAATTTGCTGGTATTTGATAGACCAATAAAAGAAATTAAAAATAACAATAAAATTATATAAGGATTAAGGACAATACAAATGGTTAGAATCGGGTAATGTCATACAGTCTTCTTTAATGTTAATGTATATGCTATCTAGCAATATATTGTTTGGATTAGAAATATTTGTATTATTTAATATAATAGCTGTATCGTTACCTAAAAGTTTGTCAAGTTCGTCTATAGTTTCTGTAATAACAGCAGCTATTTTTAGTGTCTAATACTATTGTCTATTATTTTTTATCATTATAATACTATATAGAATGATGAAGGCAATCTGAAATAAAACTATTGATACTCCCAATTCATTTACTGGATATCCTGAACCTGGTACTGCTATAACATACATTACAATTAGAATTATTGTTCCACCTATTCCTACATAATACCAAAATTTACTCCATTTCTTGATAACTGGTATAACCCAGAAGATTTGAGCTAGACCCGAAACTATAAAGAAGACTATAACATCTATTGTCAGAAGAGTAAAAAACAGGGGAATAAGTGCGATGTGTAATACACCAGCCAGAAACGTACATAGACCTGTTGTATATCGTAATACTTTATTATCTAAAAGTCGAGTATTCATTTCTGTTGGTTTAATAAATAAGGTAATTCTGACGATATAATATAAATATCTTTTTTGTAGTACAAAAATAAATCTCAATCATGATAAGCAAAAATCTATAGACTACTTAAGATGATAGTTCATCCGAGAAAATAACAAAATTTAGGTGTTTATGGTCTTTCAGAAATTGACCAATATTGTTATATTTATATTTCAATGATAGATACAGACAGTTATTAAATTAACTAAACTCGGTATGCAGAAGGATTAAATAGATAGAATTGACATAGGACCAAAATTTATGTCAAATTTGTTTTATATCGCACTGAGAAAAATACAAAAATGGTATTCATTCATTGATTTATTAAATAAATAATAGAGATTTTTACAAAATACCAAAATCAATAATGCGTCCAAAACTTGTTCAAAAACCTCATACTAAAATCTTGCTAGGTGTTTGTCATCAAAGACATTTGAGAGCATCTATACAATTAACTATGGCCCACTCACTTGTAATGATTATAATATACTTCTTCTTTTACTCGTAGCCTTGTAATTGGTTAACCAAATACTTGTACAAACTATAGCGAGGATGGCAGAAGAAACTCGAAATTAATTTAGATCTTTTTTATAATAGCAGTGTTGTAAATCTGGTAAATGATTTATGAATGTCAAGGAGGTCATATAAGTTTCAGCAAGGATGACCTGAATGCATGTGGAATGAGAGGATGCAATAAATCAACTCTCATAATAAGTCCAATCGATATCAAATGGTTTTATAAAATTAGCGAGAACGGACTATCTATTGATAGAAAAGATCTTCATAAGATAATTGAAGATCCAAATATACCAAGAGATGTTAAAAAAGAAATAACAAAGATTTTCCCACATTTGTCATAATAGCGTATGAATATTTTGTAAAGTATTGATATTAGCTGGTTCCATGTCCAATCTTTATAATTTGTTGGTTTAAGTAACATATTTAATATTTTTAGTAGAAAATTATAGAAGGTTCAATTCGAGTTAAAACATCAAGATATAAAAAAATTAAAATATATGAAAAATAATTATATTACTCAAGGTATTGATGGATACTAAGCTAGAATACATAAAGCATAACAGAGTTAGAATTGAAGATTCAAAAACAGGTTATGGGAATTTTAATTAAAGAATTTTTTGAAAACATAAAGAGAACAGTCAAAGAATTGAAAGTATATACAATTTTGGAAAATATAGAAGATGATAAAGAACTGTTGTTCTAACCTTTTAAGAGATGAGAGGAAATATATAAAATTATTATTCTAAAGATAACAATATTTATCTGATCTAATAAACAAAGTTAACCCAATGTTTGAACAAATGCCAGAAAGGACAGATTATAAAATAGAGCACTATTTGAATTTGATTAACTTACTTCTTCCATATCTAATTTAAATAGAATTAGAAAAATTTGATATCTCTTATCTTCAAACAATATGAAAAGCTCTAACTTTATTTCTTTATTCTTCTGGGCCCAACAGATTATCCTTTGATATCGACTAAGATGTAAAATAATCAATTTGTTTCTCTAAAATACCCTTCCATCACTATTTCTGTTAATGGCTTTCTATCACTGGGAAATTCAGCTTCCTGAAGTTTAGGTGTAAGATTTTCTTTAGGTCCTCTCTTTCCAATAGCAATCATTGCCATAACATTATATGATTCAGGAATGCCCAAGTTAGTCTTAGCTTTTTGGTGATCAAATCCTTCCATAGCATGGGTAGCAATTCCTAGGTCCACTGCTTCTAAAGCTAAATTCTCGCATGCTGCACCTGCATCAAATTGATGTGTGACTGAAGGTTTTTCATTATATCCAAAATTCTTTCTTGAAACAACAACTACTAAAGCAGCAGCATTTTTTGCCCAAACCTTATTGCCTTCGTATAATAGATCAAAAAGTTTATTCCAGCTTTCTGTATTATTTCTTTTTGCATAGATAAATCTCCATGGCTGATTATTATATGATGATGGTGCCCATCTAGCAGCTTCAAAAAGTGACATCAAATCAACATCATCTATATCTTCACCTGTCATAGATCTAGGTGACCATCTGTCAATGAATAAGGAATTAATTTTGTGAGTCGGATTTCTTTTATGTTCTTTTTCTGAATCAAGCATGTATAAGATAGAGAATAGTAATATATATAAAAATATAATTTATATCAAACATAAAAAAATATTTACTTTACTTATTAGAGGAATATTCTAATTCTAAAGAGTTTATATGGTTACATACAAAATTAGGAGAATTTTTGTTACAGAAAAATGACTCTATGAAAATCTATATATTATAAGTCAAATGCAGTCGCGATAGTATCTCTTCTAACATGGGATTGAGTCTATAATAGAAATATAGAACAATAAATAATCGACTTAAATAATATCAAGTTATAGGTCATTTTATATATATTAAACCACAATTTCTAGATAGTAAATATATAAAAAATAGAAATAGAATTAATTATTATTAAATACTCATCATATTTCTTATTTTTTGTTATCTTTTTATGCACATTGGTTACAAACATTTTGAGTTTGACCATCTGCTGTTTCCTTTTTTTGCAAATCTACATTATTTGCACCACAAACTTCACATGTACCTTGCATTGAGTTATTTTTTACTTTAAAATATAT
>DATDKD010000206.1:0-5218 GCA_036520175.1 Nitrososphaeraceae archaeon | reverse complement strand
GTAGTAATCATCATTACGTGGCTGTTCATTGTAGTAATCATCATTACGTGGCTGTTCATTGTAGTAATCATCATTACGTGGCTGTTCATTGTAGTAATCATCATTACGTGGCTGTTCATTGTAGTAATCTTTCTCTGTCTGTCCTATAATTAGGGTTCTTTTGTCTTGTGGTTCTACAGGTTTGATGTCAACAACACATACAGCTTGTAACTGATTTGTTGTCTGATTAAAATGTGATTCAAGTAAGAATGAGGCTACTATTAGTACATTCGTTCCAGGAGTTACGGTTACATTTGTAAATTGACCTTGTGCTGAAGCTGGAAGATCCTTTAAGATTGCTTTATTACCATCAATTATGACTTTACCTGGTGAAGTGAATGAAAGATCCTGAACTGCAGGATTGTCTCCACATATTGAATTATTACCTAATATTACATAATGATTATGAAAAACTGGATCTTTGGGACTTTTTTGTAATTCACTATCTATTATACCCAATTTAGGATGTGAAGTGGTAGCAATAACGTTAAGAGTATTATTGGCTAGCGTTACAACGCCATACCCAAAATTTTTGTCGCTACCCTCTTGAGGAATATCACCTCTTGTTTTAAAGACAATATCTTTTATAATATTCTTATCTATATCAATAATTGCTTTCTGTACGTCCAAATAATCGTCATCGTCATCTGGATATGATAATGCAGCTAGTGGTGAAAAAATCATTCCAGCTACAAATATAGTCATTATTGCGAAAATGTTTCCTTTCGACATATGTACCAGATATTTATATCATATATATCTATAATGTAATATCCTATAACAAGTATATTATGTTAGATAATGAGAGAAAATAAATAATAATTCTAATCGTTATGAAGAGTTTATATTAATATATCTTATTCTTCACATATAATATGATAAGGGTCTCATTTTATTATCTATATTACCAAAAATTTGTTATATATCTTAGTAATTATTATTAATAATTTTTAGATACGAATGATAGGAGTGCTATCATATATATCATTATATATTAAAAAATAGATCATACATTTTTACTCACATTTATAATGGTAGAGAATCTTTGTTATCCGTAAGCTGAAGAGTTAAGGGAATATTTGTTTTACTTTCAAATCTAGTTTTGAGAATATAAGCAGTATTTATTATACTATAGAACTATTTCAATATACAAAAATAATCAACATAAAATCAACAAGTAAAATAAAGCAAAAAATCTTTTAGTTTGTTATTTTCATTTCCAAATGAGACAAGATATCTTCCTATCTAACCAATCCTTATACTTAGATAGCCTTATCAAATTATAAAAATGCAATTCCCATAGGAATCACTATGAAACGATAGAAATTCTTAATCGTTTATTCATTCCGATATCTCAATATTTCCTCAAACCACACTTCATTGTTGGCAATTCTTTTTAGAACATTTTCTCTCCATTTGGCTTCATCCATACTAAATATTTTTTTAACAAATAAATCATAATCTTTATCAGTCCAGTCTTTCTCTTGCTTAGTGAAGTTTATTTCAATATTACGCTTTCCAGGAATTTTCAATACACGCATAAGAGAATCTTTCTCTTTCGAATAATTATCTAATAGTCTTTTTATTACATCATCAAATGTTTCTTTCACTTTCCCAATAGATTGAAGTTTTTTATGTGTTTCATCACTGATATTTACAGATTTAAAAACTATAGGGTATTTCACATTAAATATTATTTTAATTTCCTTTATTTAAAATTTTTTTTTCATTAAAAATATCAATAAGAAGAGTTTCCTTAGCTTTCTTTGAGAATTTCATTGCATAATACAAATAATAATAAGAAGATAGTTGAGTGATTGTCAAAACTAAATAAAGTTACCAATTTTTTTATATTATTTTTTATTTACCTTACAACTATCAGATGCAGAATATCTCTGAAATATGTAACTTTTCTTACAAGTTATATCTACAAGATTTTAAACTTATCAGAAGAAGTCTAGTAAATAGATTTTCATAATCATGCATGTAATTTAATTATCATTTTAATAATTAATGAATTGTATTGTACTAAAAAGAATTCTTCATGGGATTGAGTAAAAAAATCAGAAAAAAAAATTAAAAAGAATAATATAAAAAATATTATAAATAATACATAAAATAAACTCGAAAATAAACGATGCAATCTAGGAAAATTACAATACTGAATAGATATTTAATTTTTTATTCCTTTTCAATTAAATTATCATCTATTTTAAAAACTATTGTAAAAGATTATTTTTTAATTAGTTCCTCCAGAATCTAAAAGTTGCAATTATGTAAATACTATCAAATACAATAGAATAATCATTGATTCAATTATAAAGATTAATTTAAATTTTCTTAAGTCTAAATTGGATGAAACTAGTTAGATAAATATAAAAATTTGTGAATTTTGTAGTTATTGAAGATACAAAACGAAATCTAGAACGTTATATCTTCTAATTGGCTATTAATTAAGTTCTAAAAATGATCGCGCAATATCTAATCCATGTGCATTCTTCAAATGCTTACTAAACTTAAGCCCATAGTTCATTGGATTTAGCTAATACTTTGAATGACTACTGAGTCTCTGGGTTTCATAACTAGCAACTGTAAAATTTCGGCTTTGGTTGTGACGATTGTTGAATCCCAAGTTGTCCATATGATAATCCAGATGTGATAAAAATTTTCCCTATTCAATACTATTAACAATATTTTCCTTATTATTTTTTTATTAATAATTTTACTTAGTCAATTCTTTTAATATTCAAATTTATATTATTTATTTTTCTTTTTTTTCCAATATCCAATTATTAAGATGATTACTCCAATAATAATTCCAAAAACTGAAAAAACATACGAGTTAGTTATTATAAAACAATTTCTTTGCAAATCGATAGTTGTATTGTTTTGAGGGTCAATCTCTAGTGGTGAATTATAATATTCTGATAGTTTTGTGAGACAGTTAAAACTTTGGAAATTTAAAAATAGACTTAATATGGCACTTATTATTAACATAAACGAACCAATAGTATAATATCTATTTCTTCTAGAGGTAATCAAGTAAAATAATAGTTTTAAAGATTTCAATTGTGAGTGAAATAATTAAATTCTCTAGTATATAAAATTCATTACAGACAGAAATGCCTCTTTATTCGCTTGGCCCGTTATGTATTATAGTTCATGTAGAAAGAAAATAAAAAACAAAGAAAAGTTGCTTGATATTTATTCACTAGATTATTTTAGTTGGTGTTTTTCAATAGCTGGCTGCTTTGTTTTGTAGGTTATCAAAACAGTATCATTTACATTGTATGCACAATCAGATATCATTCTAGGAATTCTATCTCCTGCTTCAACAATGCAATTACCTTCCTGCTTCATTTTCACTTCTGCCTCTTCTGTTATACTTTCGCTAAATAGACTCGTTGCAGATGAGCCCAATATTGCCAGTACTAAAACCACTCCTGCAATAATGAATATAATTGCTAATTTACTAAAAGAAATATTATCAAAACTCATAATGATAAGTTGTATTGCATAATAATATATTTGAATATTGTATAAGTAAAATTATGAAATGAATTTAATATAGTATTTAAAAATCTAAATCAATAGATCTGTTTTATCATGTCTAAGAAGAATTGGAAAGTTGGTTAAATCAAATATAATAAATATCAGAGGATTTAGATTAGCATAAAAGTATACAAAATAATAGCAGAATTTATCATTCATTTATTATAAAACTCTACTGATTGCCCATTATAGTAACCATTTTGATTAAATATCATATCATAAATCTTGTTTGCAACTTCTTCAGGTTTTATCAAATTTCTATTTGATGCATTATATCCCACTTTAACAATATCTTTTATCATCTTTGTATCTACTCCACCAGGGCATATTGCCATAATTTTCACATTATAACCAGTAACTTCTTTAGCGACGCTTTCAGTTAGACCAATTACACCAAATTTACTTGCACAATATGCAGATAAGTTTGGGAAACCATACTTTCCAGCTCCCGAACTAACATTAATAATAACACCAGATTTATTTTCAATCATATACGGAAGTACTTCTTTGGTAAATAGAAAAACACCTTTCAAATTAGTATCAATAGTTTTGTTCCATTCTTCTTCAGTTGTATCCATTATACTTTTAAAATAAACTATACCTGCATTATTAACAAGAACATCAATCCTTCTGAATCTTTTTACTGATACATCAACAAGAGTTTTTACCTCCGAATGTTTGCTAACATCACATTTTAAGCCTAAAATATTTTCTTTTTTAGAAGGAAATTTGTCAAGAATCTCTTCTATGACATTATCTACGCTATCTTGACTTCTGGAAGATATAATTACATTTAATCCCTTTTTCAAGAAAAGTAATGTAGTTTCTTTACCTATTCCTCTAGTACTTCCAGTAACAAGAGCAGTTCTTTGGGTTTGGTTAGTGAAACTCATAATCAGTTCAGACTTGTGTTAATTAACAAAATCATTTTTAAAATTAGTCATTTCAAATATGCATTAACGTCTTTTTTTCTTACAAGATGACCAGACAAACAAATAACAAATTCATAAAAATAAGTAAATTAAACAAAAGAAATTTTATACAATAACTATTATTGTTTAGTTTATTAAATTGGGATGGGAAAGGCAGAAATGATAATTTGATAATGCACCAGAAGAGAAGATGTTAATAAACTACTGATACAACTACTACTACTACCATCTTTTAAGCTAATTTCGTTTCTGAAAGTCAGAGGAAACAAAGTTGTTGAACTTGGTTTTATTTCTTTCCTATGGCCTTCAGCTACTTCATAATTCAATTTACCTTCCACTTGTTACATTATTAATTATATGAGATTGATTTCCATGAGTTTTTCCATTACAATTTCCTATGAGTTATGAAAGATATTCATTTGCTTTATTGTTTCTGCAGGTGAATCCTAGAACATCTCAAAGGAATTCCATGTTTGGTTTTGAAGTGAATATGTTCCATATCTTTTTAATAATAAATATAGTTCATATCCTACATAATTAAACATATGAATATTCGGTAGGTCTATTAATAACTTGAGTATATGAACTTAGTTAACTCCTCTTTAAATACAAAAAATTTTTATAGTTTTTATATGAAAAAAAAACTAATTAATAAAAGAAATAAGAAGAAAAATATTCAAAATAAAATTATAGTA
>DATDKD010000205.1:0-24977 GCA_036520175.1 Nitrososphaeraceae archaeon | reverse complement strand
CACTTGACATTTTGGTTATATTATATTTATGAAGATTTTAATTTTGCTATCTTTTTCATTTTTTCATACATTATTTCATTATAGCTTAAATAAGATGTAGGATTTTCCAAACAGGATTTACACAAGAATATTGAATTTTCTTGACTTTCATGATATAAATATTCATTTAATAAAGAAAGAGAAATATTATTAACACTTTTGCACAAAAAACACTGTAATTGTAATCCTGAATATTTCTCAACTTGTTCGTTCGGCGTATCATTATTGTTATTTATATGACAATCTATGTGTTTGATTTGTTTTGTTGATTTCGACCATAAAGCATATTCACCAGTGGAAATTGGGTTTTTACAACTTTGACATTTTCCTTTAAATTTTACCAATAATTTAATCCAATCAGGTTCGCTCATATCGTTTAGACCTCAAAATTTCTTTCTGGATAATTTCTACAAATTTTTCTTCTAACATGAGACTCGAAATCAGGTCATGAATATCTATTTTAAACTCATGAATAATTTCGAGCAGATAGGGAAAAAATATCATTCCAAAAGTACTAGATGAAACGTGAAACGACAAAGATAACTTAGAAATCAAACTACGCAAAGGTACACCTCTAGAAAATACTTGTCCCATTACAGGCCAACTAATTCCATATTGATGATAAGTTATCATTTTATTTTGTATATTTTCATATAAAAGTTGAATTATTACATTATTCATATATCGTAATAAATTCCAGTTTCTATTTTTGTTTATCCGTGCAACATGTAAATCAATTTGAGAAAGACTATCTAATAGGAGAGATAAATTAGCAATATCTAGATTAGAAGATACAATGCTTGTAAATAACGAATTGATTATATCTTTTCTTCGTTCTTCAGCAGATAAACCATACCTTGGATCAGGATATTTGCCATCTAAAGATAACAAAATCTTTTTAGCATGATCCTTTTTTGTACTTTGAAAAAATTCATTTAGACCTTCAGAAATATCGACTTTAAATGTTTCATGGACAAACTTGTCGTAGCCCATGCTTTTAGATTGAGCTAGATTAAGCATTGTTCTTACATCACCATTACTTTTTTCCACTATCCATTCTTTATCATCAAAAGAGAGGGAATTACCTTGTTTAAATAATACATAATTTAAAAACATCATCAAAAGGTTTGCAGATATACGTTGAAATTTAAATATTTTGCATAGTTTAGATAAATTTTTTAATTTAATATTATTAGAGTTGGCCACAAATATGATTGGAAAATTGGAGGCTTTTACAATATTGATAAGAATTTCGAGTCCGCCGCTGTCTTCCCTTCCATAAATACCATCTACCTCATCAAAAAACAAAAGGATTTTTTTTCCAAATAGACTAGTGTTATTATAAAGAGGAGTTATTAATTTTTCTAATAGGGGACCACTTCTTGTATCACTGGCATTTAGTTCTATTAGATCATAGTTCAAAAGTGAAGATAATATTTTAACAATTGTTGTTTTTCCAACGCCTGGGGGTCCTATTAAAAGTAAAGGTTTCGTTCCAGGAAACCATTTTACCAACCATTTTAGTACATTAAGCCTAATTTCTTCATTGCCAATAATGTGTTCAAAATTTTTTGGTCGGTATATTTCTGTCCAGTACATACTATATCAAAAGAATATACTAAATGAACTTGCGTGTGAGGGGATGAATAGTTCTTTCGAAATATTTAAAGAGATCTCGTTTGGTGATATCATGATACCAATATTGATTATAATGGCTTACCGTAAGGAATAAAAATATTAAAAATGGTTTAAGTTCAAATTCTTCCGGAAGAAATTCTAGTGCAAGCTTTGCTTCATCCAAATATATTTCGCTTTTCTTAAGGGTAAGGTGAAAACCTTTTCTAACATCATTAGCAATAAGTGAATAATACAAGGGCCAAGAAGGTATCTTAATTGAGCCTTCATTGATTGCATCTTGCATCTCGTTTCCACAGCCTACCGATTCGCTTGCTTTTGACATTCCTAAATGATAAATTTCACTTAATGGTGTCTGGTTTAAGGCCATATTTCTGCCAGCAGTACCCATAATGGAGCGGTATTTTTTATAACAACCAATCATAAGTTCATCAGTAATTGATTCAGGTTTCATCTTTAGTTTATGATCTATTAGTTGACCTATTCTAGCATCTTTAAATCCATCTTCAAAAGCCTTGAGAACTGAGTCACCTCCTTGAGAAATTTTTTCTCTTGCTATATCCAAAATATATGGATTCATTAATCTATAGTCATCTAAATATTCCAGATCTTCATCTTTATCCATAATTCTATCCATAGGTTCACTTAAGTCTATAGCTATGATATGACCATCTATAATAGAAGTTCGTAGTTCATTGGAAAGATCTTCTTTGAAATATGATACCGAGCCATCAAATAACGCATTAAACACAGGAAAAGTCATTTTAACAAAATTAGAGTCCAAGATTCTTTGGACTCTATCAGCAAGAATTTCTGGTCTAGAAAGACGAGTTTTAATATCTTCAATTTTTGAGGTGTCAAGTTCCATATCTTGTGAACCAACTTCGTCTGCAAATTGAGACAGGGTTGAATTTGGAGAAGTGTCAGAAATTATGCGTCGATGTAAGGAAAGAAGAAACCGCTTAGTGAAATCTTCAAATTCACTTTCATATTTAAGTTTGTACTTAGTATATTGCTTATAGCCTTTCTCTCTTAAGATGGCCTGTTTAAGTATCTCCTTACCAGCCTTTGTACTCATTAAAGCTCCTTTGGAAAAAATAAAGTCGTCTTTGCTACTCATTGATAATGAGTGGAGTAGTAATTGCCATTATTTATTAACGTTCATCTTTTGATAAAATTTCATAAAAGAATAATAAACAGGATAAAAAAATGGAAAAAATAAAAAAAAAGTTATCTTGAAGCCATTGCAATACGTTCCTGTTCGTTTTTCTTCTTTATTGCATGACTTGACATATCATTGTTTGAGGCTAGAAGAATTTCTTTGGCTAATGCTTCTTCTATCATTTGAGGAGTAGAATAAGTCGATTCTCTTACTCCTTCAGCGATGAAGCGAAGTGCTAAATCAAGACGCCGGAGAGGAGAAACATCTACTGAAACGTGATAGACAACACCACCGTATACAATTCTCGTCGTATCCTCATTTGGAGAAGAGTTTTCTATAGCCCTTACTAATAATTCGACAGGATTTTTTCCGGTTTCTAAGTGTATTATTTCGAAAGCGGTTTTAACAACATTTAGTGATTTTGCTTTTTTTCCACCCATTCTACCCGTATTCTTTGCATATTTTTTTCCGAAACGCATTAATTTATTTGCTAATCTTTCTATTAGATTCACTTCAGCTTTTTTTAGTCTTTGATGTTCATGTCTTCCAAAAGATACAGGAATTACCATTGAGGGATTTAGAGAAATAACCCGAGTTAAGCCAGGATCATTAATTTCGATATTAGAGGTCTCCCATTTGTTAAATAACAATATTTTTATATTTTCTTTTCCGCTCATGTTTATCGCCTGGGTTTTTCCTTTCTACCGTAAACTAATTCCTTTAACGAGACACCATTAACTTTGAATACCTGCCATCGTACACCTGGTATGTCACCCATTGCACCTCCCATTGAACCTCCGATGCCCTCTACTATTACCTCATCGTGTTCATCAACAAAATTCAAAGCACCATCTCGAGGAAGAAATGCAGTTATTGATTTTCCATTTTTTATTAATTGAATTCTTACACATTTACGGACCGCCGAATTAGGTTGTTTTGATTCTATACCGACTTTTTCTAAAACAATACCTCTAGCTTGAGGAGCTCCTTCCATAGGATTAGTTTTCTTGTCAAGTAATAATACTCGTCTCTTATAATATTTGTTTGCCCATCTGGAACGTTTTCTTTTTGATTCAAGAACACGTCCAGCGAACAAGCCCAAAGGAGATTTAGCCATTTTACATATTCACACCATTATTATCATTAGTAGTTGTTTGTTCAGGACTCAATATAAGAACATTTGATATGTGGAAATAACGCTTTGCAAGTAACCTAGCTTTTTCAGCATTTCTACCTTCTTTTCCAACTACAACACCCTTTTTTTTTGAATCAACAACAACAATTGCCTGTTTTGTACCATCTATCCTTTTATTAATCTTTATTTCATTAATCATATTGGAATTGAGAATATTTTTTAAAAATTCATCTTCGTTATCAGAATATTCAACTAATTCTATTCTTCGAGGAATAACATTTTGTAATTGTTTTATCGTTGTTCCTCCTTTGCCAATAGCAAGGCCCATTTGACCCTTATTTACAACAAAAATCACTCTATTCATTTTTTCATCTACTATACAATCTCTTGCAGTAGCGCTAGTAATGCTTTGAAACAAGGAGATAAGCCTAAGTTCATCAGATGTTAATTTTATTTTTTCAGTCATTATACCATAATACCTCTAATTCCAATTTTGAATTGTCATACATCAAATAATAACATGCTGTGTAATAAAGTATAATTTATATTTTAATGATGTTTTTGGGAGGGTCGATAAAATCATTATGGAGATAACCACACAATATATTCTGGCTTTCAAACACTATAATTGCTTTTTCAGATACTCTTTCTCATTAAATTATTGATTGGAAATACAAAAAAGATACACAAAAAGACTCCATTGATAATCCCAAAATGAAAAATCTAGAATAGATCCAATGTTGAAAGATAATTTTCTCATTACTATTATAGTAATATTCTATATTTTAAAAGAAGGATTAAATTATTAAAAGATTCTGATAATTATATATAATCTAGTGTGAAAAAAATTAAAAAAATTTAATATGAAATTACTACGTGTTTAATAAGGCATTTACATCTTCGTCTTCTACAGATTTAAGTGCTACTGTGGAAATTCTATAAGGTTTATTAAAAAGTCGTCCTAATTTTATCGAATTGTCAGTATAATAATAAAGAGGAACTTTAAATTCTTTGCAGGTCTTTTCAATAAATTGTTTATCTGTATTGCGGAGAGAATTAGAAACGATAATTAATTTTGACCCTTTTACATTAGATCTAACTTCTTTTACTCCTTCCTTATACTTATTTGACGATTTTGCGTCTTTAATTATTTTCTCCAGGTTCTTCATTTTGTTCATTCACTTTCATATACAGGTCAACCATTCCCGTTCCAACAGGTACAGTTGCTCCTACAATGACATTTTCTGTAACTCCTTTTAATGCTTCCGTTTGCCCTTCCATAGATGCTTTTGCAATCGTTGGAACCGTAATTTCAAAAGCAGCCCGTGCCAAGACAGAAGTCTTAGTTCCAGCTATCCCATGTCTTCCGATTTGCTGAAGATAGCCTTTAGATGTCATTAAATCAGCTACTAGCATGATATGTCGTATATCTACTTCAAGTCCTTGTTCTTCCAGAGTGTTAGTAACTTCTCGTACAAGAGCCGTTCTAGCTGCTTCTATTCCTAAAGTTTGCCATATTTCATAAACATTATTTGTTGTAACCCGTGAAAGATCAATTCCATCGACATAAATTATTTTAGAGAGATTCGATCCAGCAGTTTGGATTACCCATTCCTCGTTTTGTTTAACTATGGTAACTCGTTCAATATCTGGTACACCTTTTATTCTAGTATTGAGTAGCTTATTTTTTAATAGTAACAAGGTTTGAGCATCCAATTCTTCATTCATCTTTAAAACAATAGTCTTTTCCTGTTCATCAAGAGTAGAATCATATTTCTTTTTAGAGCCCTTTAAAATTTCAAAAATGTCAGTCAAAATGCAACCCCTGTCATTTAATTTACTCTCAGAAAAGGTTAGTTTTATGATTCCACTATAATCAATATCTGTCTTTTCGACAACATCAATAACCTTAGTATGTATTATCTCTTTTGCAACACTTAAGGCTTTCTCTCTTGAAATACGATGTTCTTGATCTAAGTAAATATCCATTGTAGGGGTTATAGGCTTTTTCCTAGCATCTACTAATTCAATTAAACGTGGGAGTCCTAGTGTTACATTTCGTTCTTTAACTCCTGCGTAATGAAACGTTCTCAAAGTCATCTGTGTACCAGGTTCTCCAATAGATTGAGCAGTAACTACTCCTACTGCTTCTCCTGGCTCAACCATGGCTCTTTCTGTCAAATCTATAATTTTTTTGATAACCTTCTCTATTCCTTGTTTACTCAGATTGTTTTGTAGTAATATATTTTCAATATTACTTTTTAATTTTAGATTAAAATTAGAAATATGCTGATTTAATATATGTCTAATTTCTTCTTCATTTGCTCTTGTTCCCTCATCAACAACTGCTTCACTCTCAATTATTCTTGAAATATTAACTGCTTCACCATGGTCACTTTTTGCAGGATCAATTCCATCCTCTCCATATAGATATTGAATAATATTACCATGAGGATCTCTTACAGTACTATCATATTCGAGTTTCAAATGTTCAAGAGCATTGATTAATCTTCTTTGCATATATCCTGATTGCTGGGTTCTAACAGCAGTGTCCACTAAGCCTTCTCTTCCTCCCATTGCATGGAAGAAGAATTCAAGGGGAGTAAGCCCATCACGGTAATTTGATTTAACAAAACCTTTTGCATCAGGATTTGTATCATTTATTTTGAAATGTGGTAATGATCTATTATGATAACCTTTATGGATCCTTTTTCCTCGTATAGATTGTTGACCTAAAACTGCTGTCATTTGCCCAATATTTAATGTGGAACCTCTTGCACCAGTAGAAGCCATGATAACCCCGGCATTATTATTTGGAAATGACCTATCAGCAATTCTACCAGCTCTATCTCTGGCTCTGGAAAGTTCATTCACAAGGTATAATTCTAAGGCTTCTTCTGGAGATAATCCTCTAGTCAAGGGTAAAGTACCTTCTTTGTATTGTTGAATTAACTCACCGATCTTATCGTATGCTTTCTTAATTACTTCAGTAATTTCTTTATGTGTATCTTCTGATAGCCATAAATCTGAATAACCATATGTGAAACCTCTATGAGTGATATAGGTTTTTAACATTACTAAAATAGAATTAAGGAATTGCTGTGCTACATCATTTCCATAATCCTTCGCTATTCGGTGTAAAACACTATCAGGTTCTTCAGCCCCTATTGATGCTTTATCTATGACACCACTAATCAATTCTCCATTTTTAATTACAACATCTTTTCCTTCTCCCTTAATAGATTTGTTCCATTTTGAAGTAATAATGAAATTGAAGTCCTTGGGAAGAAATAAAGAAAATAGTTGTTTACCAGTATATAATTTTGTACCATCTTTCTCTCCTTTAGGCTCAGGAAGAACCCCTGCATAGCCTCCTAATAATGCTAAATTAAAGAATTCCTCCTTAGAGAGAAAGCTTTCGTCACTTGTTAAAATATAAGCTCCTGTAATGAAGTCACGAATACCTCCAATTATAGGCCCTCCATACCTTGGAGATATCAACTGATCTTGAACACTCATCAATAAAGCAGCTTCAGATCTTGCTTCTTCGCTTTGTGGAACATGCAGATTCATTTCATCACCGTCAAAATCTGCATTATAGGGTGGGCATACAGCAGGATGAAGTCTAAAAGTTCTATAAGGGAGAACTCTGACATAATGTGCCATTATTGACATTCTATGTAGTGAAGGTTGTCGATTGAAAATAACTATATCTGAATCGGATAGATGTCGTTCGATTATGTAACCTGGTACGATGGAATCAGCAACCATTTGTCTATCATTTACATAATCAAGTCGTATTTTGACTCCATCTGGTCTAATGATATAATTAGCTCCAGGATAGTTGTTTGGTCCGTTAAAAACTAATGTTTTTAATTTGTCTATATTCCAATTTGATACTGTTTCAGGAATGGTCAACTTCTTTGCAACTTCATATGGAATACCTACCTCTGAAATAGCAATATTTGGATCCGGTGAGATAACAGTTCGACTGGAAAAGTCAACTCGTTTGCCAGACAAAGAACCCCTAAATCTACCTTCTTTACCTTTTAGTCTTTGAGTTAGAGTTTTTAATGGTCTTCCTGATCGATGATGAGCCTGTGGAATTCCTGATACTTCATTATCAAAATACGTCGTAACATGATACTGCAATAGATCTACCAAGTCTTGGACAATTAATGGAGGAGTTCCGGCTTCTTTACTTTCTTTTAGTCGTTGATTTACACGGATTATATCTACAAGCTTATGAGTTAAATCATCTTCAGAGCGGATCCCTGTCTCGAGAATAATAGAGGGTCTAACAGTGACTGGCGGCACTGGTAAAACTTGAAGGACAAACCATTCAGGACGAGCAGTAGAAGGATCATATCCTAGCAGTTTTAGATCGTCATCACTAATATTTGATAATCTTTCTCGAATAGTAATTGGTAATAGTCGATTTTCTCCAGCATCGGTCTTTTCTACAAAAATAGTAGGTTTAGTAAAGATAAGGTCATATTGCTCCTTTTGGCAATGAGGACAAATTTTAATTTTTTTAGATTTTTCTATTATTTCATCTTTGATATTATCTAATGTGATAACAGCATAGGAGGCTTTGGCATTTCTGATATCTCTATAAGAATCTAGTTCTGAGTTTTCTAATTTAATCCTATTACAAGATCTACAGGTTGTAAGTAATAATTTATGAATATCATCTACAAATGCTATATGTAATACCGGTTCTGCTAATTCTATGTGACCAAAGTGACCTGGGCATTTTACAGAAGTATTTCCACATGTTATACATTTTTGTCCAGGTTCAAGAGTTCCTAAGCGATTATCCATCAAGCCTCCCTGCACAGGCATTCCATCTTCATCATAGGTCTCAGGAGCAGTGATTTCAGCAACACTAAATTTTCTAATTTCTACCGGAGACCAAACGCTAAATTTTATAGCTCCTAAATTTTTAATTGATTCTTCCACATCGTTTCACCTTACCTATAATTTGTCTTTTGGAATAAGTCGGGGAGCTATATTGAGACTCATCATTTCTTGAAGTAGTAATTTAAAGGCATATGCAATAACAACAGTGGAAATTTTTGCTTTATCTCCACAAACTCTGCAAATGTACCTTCGTTGCTTAATATCATAGTATGACAATAGGCCACAACGTTCACATACATTTACTTCTGCTTTATCTGACTCTTCTAGTAATCGATCTTTTAACATCATTGATGCCCCATATGCAATAAGGCAATCTCTTTCCATTTCTCCAAATCTTAGCCCACCTCCTCTTGCTCGACCTTCTGTAGGTTGTTTGGTTAACATTTGAACTTGTCCTCGGGCTCGACTATGAATCTTATCAGCTACCATGTGATGAAGTTTCTGATAGTATACAACTCCAATATAAACTTCAACTGGAAATTTTAATCCTGTACGTCCATCATACATTTCCTCTTTTCCACTATATTTGAATCCATATTGTTCCATAAACCCTTTTATGTCGTTTAATTTTTCCCCGAGAAAAGCGGAACCGTCTACTACTTTTCCTCTTAAAGCGGCTGCTTTACCACCCAATGATTCCATAAATTGACCTACAGTCATTCTGGATGGAAATGCGTGTGGGTTTATCATTATATCTGGAACTATTCCGTCTTGAGTATAGGGCAAATCTTCCTGATTGACTAGCATTCCAAGAATTCCTTTTTGACCATGCCTAGAAGCAAATTTATCACCTATTTCTGGAATTCTCATATCTCTTACCCGAATCTTATACATTTTTCCGCCCTCTACGGATTGAGTCATTATTACGCTATCTACAACACCATTCTCGGAAGGTCTTACTCCTATAGAGGTATCACGTCTATAGGGTCCTTTAACTTCAAATTCTTTGTATTCTTCAATAAACCTTGGAGGAGATGTTCTACCAATCAAAATATCACCACCAGTAACTATTGCTTCATGCATCACTGCACCGTCTTGTTCTAACAATCGATAGGCTTTTTCTCCTCTAAAGCCACGAATATTTTCATCTGCTGAAGGTAATTCAAAAGTATCCTTCATTCCTCCGGGATATTGTTTTGCTTCAGCTTCATACACTCTGTAAAAAAATGTTCTTGCTAACCCTCTCTCTACTGATGACTTATTAAAAACTACTGCATCTTCGATATTATAACCCTCAAATGGTAGTACTGCTACGATACAATTCTGTCCAGTCGGACGTTCATCAAGCCCAAGGAGGTTTATCGCTTTAGTAGTGACGATAGGAATTTGTGGATATAACATAAAATGCTGTCTAACATATGTGCTTGCATTCATTAGGGGTGTGGAAAAGCCAAGGCTTTGTTTAGCCATTGCACTTTCATATGTGTTTCGTGGAGACTGATTATGTTCAGGATATGGTATAACAGATGCACCAATTCCGAGGATAGATGGTGGATATATTTCAATATGAGTTGTGTTAGAGTCTATTGCATTTAGATCAATAGAGATAAAACAGTTTTCTTCTTCATTAGCATCAACCAATTCTATTATTCCCATATAAATAAGATCTATCCATGAGAGAAACTTTTTAGTGATCTTCTCAACTACTTCCGATGTCATGAGAGATTTTCCTTCTTTAACAATTGCAAGTGGCCTTAGGACACGTCCTGAGTTACAAGATATGTATAATCTTTTTGTTGCATTTGAATTTAAGGAAGAGTAAAAATAAATCCCAATATGGGGGTGAATTTTGCCATTTCTACGAAGGTTTTTGAGTGTATTTGCAAGTTGTAAACCATCTTCGATATATCCTATTAATTTCCCATCTACAAATATTCTACAACCATTGTATCTTAAACTTTCATCTGCATCATCGATATGTTGAACCCTCAATTCATATAGCTTTTCTATAATTTCTGAGGACTGGACGCTTACTGAGATTATTGCAGAGAGAGCTAGATTTTTTACGAGTCCACAATTCGAGCCCTCAGGAGTCTCTGCTGGGCAAATTCTGCCGAAATGAGTTGTATGTAAATCCCTCGCTTCAAAATTAGGTTGACTTCTACTAAGAGGAGATTGTATTCTACGCAAATGACTAATGGTAGACATATAATTAGTTCTATCAAGCAATTGTGTCACTCCTACTCTACCTCTACCCCAATTACCAGTAGCTATTGCATTATTCAATTTATCAGATATGATACCTGGCCTCACTGCTGCTGCGACTGCGTTAATTCCTCTTTTCTGTCCAGAGCGTTCAAGTTGATACTTCATATCTCTTATCAAATTTCGAAATGCAGTCCTAAAAAGATCTGCCAGCATTTGTCCGGCAAATTTTATAACCTTATTGCCGTAATGATCTTTATCATCATTATCTACCCATCCAAGTTTAAGCTCCACTAACTTACTAGCAGCTTCCCCAAGGAAAAGCGCTTTTTCACCACGGTTTTCTGGATTCTTTCCCAAATGAGGTAACAATCCCCAATCTAGTAATGTTTCAGCTCGTTTTATTTGAAATTCTTCGAGCATACCTGGAGCAATTCTTTTACTGATATAAACAATGGCGTCTCTGCTTGAAATAATTTCTCCTACTTTTTCAAATGACGGCTCTAATTCATCCTGTATTTTTTCTTTAAAGGAAACAGCATTGGCTATATCTCTATCAGATTCTAATCCCAAAGCACGAATCAGTGTTACTAAGGGAATATCAACTGGCGAGCCCGGAATCTTCGCTACTATTGAACCATCAGGTTTCATAATTAGTTCTAATTTGGCCCGATATCCAACTATAGAAGAATAAACTTTTGCTTTGTAGGTTAGCGTTCCAGCAGTTTCTTCTGCATCAACAATAATTTTATTATATGATAAATCTTCTAATCCTACTATGACTCTTTCTGATCCATTTATAACAAAATATCCTCCAGGATCCCGAGGGTCTTCCCCTAATTCTATTAATTTAGATTCTGGTAGATTATGAAGGATACAAACATTAGATTTTACCATGACAGGCATATCACCTACATGAATGAATCTAGATTCTATAATACGGCCATCTTCGACAATACTGCATTCAAGCATTATTGGCGAAGCATATGTCAGATTACGTAGTCTAGCCTCTACAGGAGCAACATGAGTAATAGACCCATCTAGCTCCATTATTCGTGGACGTTGAAGTTTTATTTTTCCTAACTTCAACTTATATGGAAATTCAGCTGTTTCTATTTCTACTTCATTTACCTCATCTATTATACTTTGTAATCCCGATTCCATAAACTCATTGTAAGAATTCAAATGCTGTCGTGCAATACCTTCTCGTCTTAAAATATCATTAATAATAGGCCATATATCAACAAAATTACTAACCAAATAACTTGTATCTCCTTATCCTTGTACTACATATCTGTAATATACACTTTCACCTGCAGTTGGACTTTTTCGTGTAATTTTAATTATATCTCCTGGGCGAATATCTAAGTCTTCTAATCCTTTATCGCTTGACATAATATATGGTAGTTGATTAGTTCTTACGTTAAATTTTTTAAGGATTTCTTCAGCTTCGTTTTTTGGAAGAATTTCGTGTTTAGGTTGATAGATGTGATTCTTTACTTTGACAATTTTTTTATCTGCTGACAAATTAACAAACCTCCTTTATATTTATCATTAGATAAATAAATCTAGATAAAATAGCGTCTCGCAATACAAAATCAGTAACATTCTTGGAGTAAGAGGTATATTTAGTTTATTACCATATTTGAATTAACCACATATTTGACTTTATTATTTAGGCCTTCGGAGGGATTTGAACCCTCCTCAAGCGGTTTCTATCTTTGTTGGTTATAATAAAAGACCACAGCCGCCTATACTAACCAGGCTATACTACGAAGGCCACTAATATTTTATGAAATTCTGTAATATTTATTCTTTAGAGGAATGTATGAAAATAAAAATCTAAAAATCATTATCATCAATTAAACCACGTTTAACCACTACTATTTCTCTTTTTTCTAGTTCTTTACAAATTTTGTTCATTCCTATTGAATCTCCTGCCAAATGTCCAAGGATAACCAGATTCTGACATCTTTTATCTTTTTTTACTTTTAAAAGTTCATTATAATCAATATGAAGATAGATTACGGTGGAAACATTATTTTCATAATATGTGCGAGCAATATCATATCCGCCATTTGATCCTGCTGCTATAACAAGGACCCACTTGCCTATTTCATTATTTGACTTTCCATTGCAAATTATAACTCGTGTTAAAGCTTTTTTGAATTCTGTTATCTCTTCTATTGCTTTTACTAAATCAGAGACAGATTTTAATTTAGATTTATAAAGTTTGAATAAAATTATTTTTCTCATATATTCATCAAGGGGCTGATGTATATTCAATAACGGCATTTTCAGACTTTTCGCGGTGCTAATCACATCATTGTAGATTAAAGAATGAGATTTTAAATAAGCCTTGTATTTTAAATCTTTAACCAATGAAATTGCTAATTTTTTTTTGATTCCTTTTTCTATCATATATTCTACGTGTCTATCAAAAACTTTGTGAAATGAAACCGCTGACTTTCCTATGGGATGATGTGTTAATACACAATCACAACCTAGATTTTTAGCGAAATAAATATCAAAAGGACTCACATCAATGGAAACAAAAACCTTTTTGATATTATTACCCTTTACATGAACTGCACTATCAGCTGGTATTTTTTTCCATCCAGCTAAATCGAGTCCAATTTTCATTAATTCAGTGGTATTCAATCCATTCAATGTACTATAAAATTACATTATTGTAGAATATTTACTTTTTAATGAATCCCCTACATTTTTTCCTTAATTCAATAGAATGAAGGAGTAATTTGGAATAGCTCAATATATTTTTGAATTTATAGGTAAAAAATTAATAATAATAAAAACTATGAAAACTTGATTTATTGTGTTTGAAAAATTTATTAATTTTTATCTTCGATATCAAAATATTAACTTAAAAATCTCATTCATATTAATCTCATTACAATTATTACATCTCTACTGGCTTACAACAGACGTTGTAATATATCGTCTAACAGGAATAGATTATTTTGTCGGACTATCTGATTTTATTTTATTATTTATTATAATTGACTATATAGAAATTCCAGCTTTAGTTTCAGGTATCATCTATTACTTCTTTGCTTTAATTTATGATAAAAAAGAAAAAGAAAAAAGGTTTAAAAATACCGTCTTATTAATTCTATTGGCAATACAATCCATCCATATCTTTTGGATTACCGATGACGTTGTTTATGCAACTTTTGTCGGATCCGATCTAATCTATATGCCAGAGTATTTTGCTTGGATTGCAATTCTAATAGATTATCTAGAACTGCCCGTAATTTATGATCTTTTAAAAAGGATCGTCAGAAAAGAAAAATAAAAAAAGACTGAATTAATTATATATTATGGAGAATATAGTCTACAGAAATAAGAATATAACACAATCACTATAACGTGACCATTTCAACAAACCAATAAGTATAAAATAGTATACAAGAGATGGTAAGATTTAAGTCAAAGTTTGCTCTTGTGTGATAGTAGGTTCAAAAATATTCTTTTATCCATCTATTAGTATATCTATTTTGATTTTGCAAAACTACTATTCGAGAAATTTCACTTTCATCCATGATATTATAATCTTGCAAATTTTTTTGAATATTATTAGTAAATTCTCTAACCTCTTTAACATCAAGCATATTGTTATGCTCTAGTCTATTGGTTGACATTCCTATATGCATATATGATTTAACTTCAATAAAATGTGGATTAGCTTTATTAATTACATTTACAAATTCAGGTATATTATTTAAATCAGAATTATAGTTACGGATAAGGGTAATCCTTAAAACAGTTCTTGTGTTAATCTCAGCGAGAATATTTAATGTAGTAAGCCATCTATCCCAAGCATCTTTATATTTAGGTCTATTTATTTGATAAAACGTTTTTCTATTTGATGCATTTGTAGACAAATATAACTGAGTTGGTAAAGCATCTTCCTTTATTAGACGATTAATCATTTCGGGTTCCTGGCCATTTGTTACCAAGAATATGGACTTTGTATTCTTTAATGATTTAAGATATTTAATTAAATTTGGAAGTTTAGGATACATTGTAGGTTCTCCAGATAAAGAAATTGCATAATGCTCCGGGAATAATGATTCGTCTAGTTTTTCCTTATTAGATTTAGGATTCCCGTAAAATCCCATAATTAATCTTTCTCTTTCTTTCAATAGTTGATTTATAATTACATCTGGTTCATCAACTAAATGCTCAGGCATTTGTAATGTATCATAGAATTCTGTTGGACGCCAACAATATATACACCTATTTTCACAATTCATTGCAGTAGGTGTCATTTCCATACACCTATGAGTGGATATACCATAGAATTTGTGTTTATAGCAATTACCTTCATCATAGAACGATTTTTTGGTCCAATGGCACAATTCAACTGCAGAATGGTTGAATACACCGTACTTTGCCTTACGAAGTTTTGCTTGTAGACTGGGAGTAATATTTATCAAATTATTTTGTGTATCGTTATAAACATATTCATCCGAACAACTCATTAACTAAAATACATCTTCAACTTATTTATATTTTGATTAACAGGTATGAACTAATGTAATTACTAAATGCAAAAAAAAATACAATTACTTTTACATATAGGCATCTTATCACTGTTATTATTAGATTGAATAAAACTCTTGCTATTGATTTAGACTCGGTTTTAGCAGATGTTGTAGTGACATGGGTTAATGAATATAATAGACTAAAAGATTCTAATATAGTAAAAGAAGACATCGTTGTTTGGGATATTCATACTCTTTTACCAATAACTGAAAGCGAAAGTAATTTATTATTTTCAGATGTATGGATATATAGATGGAGAGATATTCCACCTACTCAAAATAGGATTGGAAAAATAATAGAAAGACTAAAAACTCAAAATTATAGAATATCTATTCTAACAAGAAGGGATAGAAAAACTATTCCTTATGTCTATAATTGGTTGGAAACTAATGATATAGACTGCGATGATCTAATATGCGTTTTTGATTCTAATCCAAAAAGTATTTATCCATTTGATATTTTAATTGATGATGCTCCTCAAAATATAGTTGATATAAAACTTCCAAAAAAAGGGATTTTATTTGATCAGCCTTGGAATAGAAGTTTTAATTGGCCAATTAGAATTAACAGGTTATCAGATTTATTTCATTGTCTATCATGAATTTTAAAAGAACATTTTAAAAAATTAGATGTTATCTAATTCAATTAATGCTCTATTAATTACTGATGAGACGCCATTATATTGTGTTAACATTTCTATTGCGTTATCAAAAGCATCTTTGCCACGATATCCTTCATCGTATTTCATTATCACAGTTCCTTTATTTGTTTCGATGATAATAACTAAAATTGAATAATCTCCAAGTATTTTATGACTATTTGTAGTATATATCGATAATTCCAGTTTTTTTATAACATATATACTATCATACACAATATTACTTAAAATTATTTTAGACTTGTTTGGAGGTTTTTGTAATAATTTGTTAGTTTCAAGGTCGAGAATAACTCTTTTATTATTCATAGTCAAGGAACCTAATCCATTCTGGAAACCATAAATTATTTTCTGAAACGCCTATTCCTTTGGACAATAAATAAGGAGAATTATAAAATGTTTTTTCACATACAAGTTCATTAGCAATGTAACTGTTAAGTTTCTCTAATGAAGTAACTTTTCCCATATATTTATTAGCAATAAAGTCTCTATTAGAAGTATATAACCCCACTTGTCGTCCATCAATAGTAGGAACATAGCTAACTATCACATCTATTTTTTTTACTCCGCTTTTATTTAAATAATAAATTGTTTCTTTTGCAGTACTACCTGTTTGAATAGTTCCTTGAATAGAAGCCACCTTTTTATCTTTAGTTATATTTTCTAAAATAAATTTCAGGGATTTTCCAGTAGTAAGCAATTTATTTTTACTTACCTCCTCTGAAAAATCAATCATATGGTCAGAGTCATCATACCTATCTTTGATCACTCCTTCAGAGATTTCAAAATTTAAAATCGATTTTTGTAATTCTATTCCTATTCCAAGAGCCATAGGCCTAGTATAATCTGGTTCCGCATATACACTATCTAGATCAATATATTTTGATAGATAATTGGCTTGAACTTTTCCAATATTTCTTCTTATTGTATATATACTCTTATTATTAAAGGTGGATGTCACATGAGATTCTCTAATAAATTCAAAAGGATCCATTAACATTTTATTACTCTCGAGAATCGTTAATTCTTGTATGAAATTTTGGCCTGTAATTTTAAGCAATTGTCCCATTCTTACATCACTATAGGTAAAATTAGAAAATGAAATTTGTAAAGAATTTTCCGAGGAAAAGATTACTAATCCCTCATTTGGTGCCAATGCCATTATCAATGGTTTAAATCCAGTACTATTTCGAAATACAAAAATTGAATCCTTTACTTTTAGAATAAGATTTCCTCGCAGATGTCTATCCAAAAATTCTGCTGCGCGAGTATTATCTTTTTTCTCCTCTATTAATCTGATAAATATTGAATATATCTGAAATAAGGGATCTCCATCTTTTGCAGATCCTATATACGGATGAAGGTATAACTTTTCAGTATCAACTAGGAAACCATCTAATGCAATCTTGATAGAATTCATACTAGGAAATAGTGGAGCCCGTTTGGAAAGATAACCAATAGCATTGGATCCAAGTAATTTCTTTTTTTTTATTAATCTTGATAGAATTTCATTTGAAGGAATAGAGCCTTCACTTTCTAAAACTCTTTCTCCGACCATCATTTTCCAGTACGCCTTGCCTCTATGTTGAACCATCCGCATAGCGCTTACAAGGTAAAAAAGGACCTCATCTGAAGATTCTTTTTTAGTATCAAAATCATAAATTGCCACTATTCCGGCCAAGATCCTTTAACTTCCATAAAGAGGTTGTATTAAATATATAAAAATTTTAGGAGATTAAAATATAATAATTAAAATTAATTAGCAGAGGAGCATAATTCTTACATTCAAATAGAAAAATAAAAAATACTAATAATGCTACTATGACTCATTATTATTATGATTATAGGAGTTATCGGAAAAGCTAATGTTGGAAAATCTACTTTTTTTAATTCTGCTACTGATCAATCAGTTCCTTCCGCAAATTATCCTTTTACAACTATCCACCCAAATATAGGCATAAGTTTTGTAAGGGAAAAATGTGTATGTAGGGAATTTGGAGTAATAGATAATCCTCTACATTCAATATGTATAGATGGAAATAGATTTGTACCTATAAAATTAATAGACATTGCAGGACTTGTTCCGGGCGCTCATTTAGGAAAAGGTTTAGGAAATAAGTTTCTAGATGACGCAAGACAAGCAGATGCATTAATCCATGTAGTAGACGCTTCAGGATCAACAGATCCAGAGGGTAGAGTGATTGAAAAGTCTCAGGGGGATCCCCTCTTTGATATTAAGTTTGTCGAGGAGGAATTTGATCAATGGATTCTTTCAATTGTTAACAGAGATTGGAGTAAAACTTCCAGAGACATGGCAAATCAAAAATTAAAAATTGAGCAAATACTAACAAAAAGACTATCTGGTTTATCTGTAACTGTTGATACAATTTCAAATGCATTGTCTACTATGGGATTGATTAATAAAAATCCTGATAAATGGACAGAAGAAGATTTGTTAGAGTTTGTAAGATTAATAAGAAAAAATTCAAAGCCTTTACTAATATTAGCTAATAAAGCTGATATTTCTAGTTCTCAAGAGAATATAAAAAAAATAAAACAGCAAAACAATATAGTAATTCCTTGCGCATCCGAAGGAGAATTAGTTCTTAGAAAAGGAGCAAAAAAAGGTTTATGGTATTATCTCCCAGGAGACCCAAGCTTTGAGTTAAAAGATGAAAATCTGTTAAATGAACAACAAAAAAAAGCATTAAAAATAATAAGTTCAGTATTAGACAAATATGGATCAACTGGGGTTCAGGAAGCGATAAATACAGTATGTTTCAAATTACTAGATCTAATCATAGTATATCCTGTTGAAGACGAAATAAAATTATCAGATAAAAAGGGAAATATCCTTCCGAATGCTTTTTTATTACCAAAAGGATCAACAACAAAAGATTTGGCCACAAATATTCATGAAGATTTAGCAAAAGGATTTATGTTCGCTATTGATGTCAGAAATAAACAAAGAATTGGAGCAGATTACGAATTGAAACATAATGATGTGATAAAAATAGTCTCTACTACTAGTAGAGGATAATTATGAAAAATAAAATAAAAAAGGATCAATTTTTTTGTCTGGGAATAGAAAGTACTGCTCATACTTTTGGATGTTCAGTAATTCAATTTGATCTAGTTAAAAAAAAAGGTAAAATAATATCAGATTTACGAAGTATATATCAAGCACCGGATGGTGCAGGTATACATCCTAGAGAAGCTTCGAGACACCATTTGGACCAGTCTCCTAATATTTTGAGGGAAGTATTAATGCAAGCAAAATTGAAGCCTAAAGAAATAGACTTAATCTCTTATTCTGCTGGGCCCGGTTTGGGACCTTGTCTTAGAGTTGGCGCGGTAATTGCCAGAGCGCTTTCATCATTTTACAACGTACCATTAATACCAGTTAATCATGCATTAGGCCATATTGAATTAGGTATGATGCTTACAGAATGTCAAGATCCTTTGGTTTTATTAGTATCTGGAGGTCATACCATGGTATTAGCATTTGCAAATAAAAAATGGAGAGTATTTGGTGAAACACAAGATATTACAATTGGACAATTATTAGATCAATTTGGAAGATATATTGGTTTTGCGTCTCCTTGTGGAAACAAAATTGAACAATATGCAAACCAGTCTACAAAAAAATATTATCATTTACCATATATTGTAAAAGGTAATGATGTTTCATTTTCTGGCATCTTAACTGCTACAAAAAAATTGATAGATAAGGGATATAATAAATTTGACATCTGTTTTTCCCTTCAAGAAACTGCATTTGCAATGTTAACGGAAGTTGTAGAAAGAGCATTATCTTTTACAGAGAAAAAGGAAGTTTTGATTGTAGGAGGAGTTTCTGCAAATAAACGTCTATCTACGATGTTAAAAATAGCAACTAAAAGGCAAAAAGCAATATTGTATACTTGCCCTATATACTATTCAGGTGATAATGGAGCTCAAATAGCATGGACTGCAATCTGTGATAATATATCTTCAGGTACAACAATCAAAGTTCAAAATGCACTAATAAAACAGTCATGGAGGTTAGACAAAGTAGAAGTAAACTGGAGATAGAGAATTAGGTTCTTTGATTGTAGTTACAAAATTATTTTTTATATTATATATTGGATTTAGATTTTTGGATCTCTTTTGCCCATTTAGAATTACTGAGGACACCGAATTTGTAGATATTATTTTGTATTGTTATAACAACTACTTTTTTTAATAGAAATCCTTCTGCTTTTGATGCTTTAATGTCTACCAAAGGAATATCAAGTAATAATTCCTCTGTTCTTTTGGAAAGAGTTGCTAGCGTTCCTTCAGTCTTTTCAAAAAGTAACCTTTGATTTGTCAATGTTAATAATCCATTCTTTAAGTTGTCTTCATAACAATCTTCCTGAAGAACTAGTTTTTCTCCCTTTCTTGGTTGTATAGAACTCACATTTTTATTCTTAATAGATCGATATATTATTATTGCATTCTAGAATTATAAAAAGAGGAGCAGAAGCAGATGTCTATTTAATACCTTGGTATAAAAATATCGCCATTTCAAAACTAAGAAATCCTAAAAAATATAGGAATATAACTTTGGACAATTTAATCAGAGTACGAAGGACTATTCATGAAGCAAATATGTTAAATGATGTAAAGACAACAGGAATAAAAACTCCTTTTATATATTTTCTTGATCCAAAACGAGCTCAAATTATAATGGAATATATTGATGGAGAAAATGTGAAAGATATACTTTCACCCGAAATTGGATTTGAAATGGGTAAATATGTTTCTATTCTTCATAATAAGAATATAATACATGGAGATTTGACTACATCCAATTTTATAAAGCGTAAGGCCGATCTTTATTTAATCGATTTTGGTCTTTCTTTTTACTCTGAGCGAATTGAAGACATGGCTACTGATATTAGAATAATAAAAGAAATTTTAAGTAGTGCACATATACAAATTTTTGACGAAACATATGAAAGATTTTTGGAAGGATATGCTTTGATTAGTAATAATAATTTTAGTCGAGTTTTAAAAGTAGTTAAAGATATTGAAACACGAGGAAGATATGCAAGAGTTGTTTAATAGTGTTCAATACCGAGAATATAAAAAAATCTTTTTGATGTCTGTAATCTATTAAATAAGCTTTACTATAATACAAATTCAAATGAATGTAATATTTTTTGTAAGTAATAATATTCATAAATACTTTGAAATAAAATCCATATTACATGATAGAACGACAGATGTAGACTTAAATTTTTATAAGCAAAATATTGTTGAAATACAAGATGAGAAAATAGAAAAAATTGCAATAGAGAAAGCAAAATCTGCATACAATATCGTGAAAAGACCTATAATAATAGAAGATGATGGATTATTCATTAACTCTTTAAATGGATTTCCAGGACAATACTCATCGTATGTATTTAAATCAATAGGTAATAGAGGCATCCTACGTCTTTTAGAAGGCAGCCGATCAAGATCTGCCTTTTTTAAATCTATTTTTGTCTACACCAATGGAATTATTACAAGAGCATTTATTGGTCAGATTAATGGAGAAATATCAGCAACGATAACAGATGGTGGCTGGGGATATGATCCTATTTTTATTCCCTTGAAGGATTATAATGATAATAATAACAATAATAAAACATTTGCTACATTAAGTAAAACTAATAAAAAGAATGAATTGTCTCATAGAAGAATTGCTTTAGACAAATTTGTTAAATGGTTTCATCAAAACAACAAATCAAAAAAATTATAACAATTATATCATTAATAACAACCAAGAAGTATAGTAAAGGAGTACATTACAATTAGTGTAACTAATTTGTAACTATAAAATTTATAAAGACAAATAACTACTATTTTTTTTTTATATAAATCATTTCAAAGTAGAAAAGGAAATAAATTGTTTATGTTTACTGCAAGATATTCTTCTATTTAATAGTATCGTACTCATTATATTAAATAACAACTTTATTATATAAAGATGAAAAATCGCAGTAGGTATGAGGTAATTGCAGCTATACTAACTTCATGCATTAGAATGGAAACACGTACAAAAATAATGTATAAGGCTATGCTTAGTAACGATCAGTGTAAATTGTATATACAATTCTTATTAAAATGTGGGCTAATTAAGGAAATGACTAATGGTGAAAAAAGATATTATTCCATAACGGAAAGTGGAAATAAATTTTTGTTCAATTTTGAGAAACTAAAACAAATGCTTCCGACAATAATGGAGGAAGATATCCATGATCATTACAATTTGACAGTTTGAACTTTCCTAAAATCTTTTAATCCTTTCCTAATCATACTTCTGTGATAAATATTTACAATTTTAGTAATTATTTCTCTAGGACGAAGGCTACTTTCTTCATCTTTTTACCACATATATTAAGATTTTGAATTATTATTTTCTAATTACCTTCTGAGATTTTCTAGTGGAACTTATTCACTTAATTGTATCAAAATATTTGTTACACTATAACTAAATTTCTATGTTGATGATGGATCTCTGCTATAACTCATTCTTCTCATAGTATTCAAGTTTTTGAACCTTATCATTTGAATATATATCTCAATATTTCATACGATTTAATAAAATCAAATTTTTCGTACTGTAGATTCATATACCTATTTTTTTGTTATATTATTTCATTATTCAGAGAAATAAAAGACTAAAAGTTAACTACATAATAATATAATAAAAAATGAAAATTTCAGAAAATTAAATAGCAAATTCGATTTATACATAAATAACATTAAATTCTAATTGATATTCTAATGAGAACGTATTAGATTTTAACCTTTATCAATTTGATTCTAGATTATGGTAAAAACATAAAACTTGAATATAAATTTTAATAATGTAGATTAATAGAATCGAAATCTTAGACTATTTATATAACAATGCAACTCAATTTTATTTTCACCTCTAAAGATATTGAGTAATTTTTTGTTAAATAAATGAAATTTCTTTAGTATTTCTAATAATTTTTGAAGTTAGTTGTCTTGGTTTATGCTTTGCTATCATTATCTATAAAAATTGTTTTGTTTAAACCTTTGCAAATAATAGCAAATAATGTAAATTCCATTAACTATAAACAAAGTCAAACTAATAATAATAAAATATAGATTATAACATAAGTATTTTTTTGGTGAATAAATATCTCCAAATCGGAAATATTTTACCATTTCAAGTCTAACTTAATAGACTAACTTAAATAGTAGATTATGATATCAATATTGTGTTAACAAATAATATTTTTCCGTTAAGAGAATGGCATCTTGAACATATGCAAAAAACAGTTGTAAAATTTGTAACAGGGTTATCGGATAACCCATCTAGATGGGAAAAAAGACAAAACAAAAAATATAACAATATATTTTGTGTTCAACGACGGTTAAATCATGATCTTAAACATGGGGTAACTAATGAGGAAATTCAGTTATTTTTACAAAAAATCGGAACTGATTCATCTTTTAAGGATTTACGTGATAAAGAAGGGTTTAAAGAACGATTTCTAGAAATGGAAACCTTTTTGACTTAAAATAAAAGAAGAATTAAGAGGTTTTCAGTTTTTACTGGAATCCATAAAAGACAACATTTACAATAAAAGCTCAATAATGTCTACATTTTTCTTTGAAGAATAGCCTATCTCTTGTCAATAGATACGTAGTATGGGTTATCCAAAAATTAATTCCTAAACTCGTTAGAGATTTGAGTCAGCGGCCAATTGCAAAAATAACACTTATAAAAATAACAATATAGATAAGGATGAGAGGGCCGGTGGTCTAGCCTGGTTAGGATACCGCCTTGACATGGCGGGGCTCACGTGTTCGAATCACGTCCGGCCCATATTTTACGATGTTTTTATTATAATCTTGAAAATTATTCATAAAATCTCTTGATAAATCAATTTGTCATAGTTAAACCTATGTAATCCATTAAGTCCGTTATTATATTTAGTAACACTGTTACTATTTTCAGTAACATCCGGATAAGTCAGTAATCCTTTTCTTATTAATAATGGTAATTCAAACTTTTGAAAATTTTCAATTCTTTTCTTTGTATCTGATTTAATCTTGTTCATAGCCTCTATAGAGTTTCGTATTTTCCAGTAGCCATCATTTTTCACTTTGTTGACGATGAAGGGGATGTGTGATTACACAGAAGACTCTCAAAAGTAAGACATATGTCAATCAGAGCTCTTTTAACAGAAACATTTGTGTACATTCTGATTCAAAATATAATAAAGTCAAAGAAATATCTTCACACCATGGTGCTGGTGAATGGAAGATGGGGAATGGCAGATAACAGATCTGAAGAAAGAGGAGTTTTTTTGAATATTATATGTGTGATATCCAAGGCCAGAAATACCATACGAAGAGGTATGTAATTAGAGAGGAATATCCTAACTATTGAATGCCTACTACCACGGAAAGTCTCAAAACTGACAGAGTGAAGAGTCCTACATAGCTCAGTTGTAATATCTTTTGTTGTATGAAGTTTACTAAACCCATTTTTTTATGTAATAAAAGATTTGATAATCTGATTAATTTCATGACTATTAAATAAGTATTAAAAGGAAAATAAGTTCTATCTAATTATGCAATTAAATACATAACAATTATAAATCTCAAAAACGTATGAAGAACTATATATTACCACTCCTGCCTTCAAAATTATAAAATGTTGT
>DATDKD010000204.1:0-3013 GCA_036520175.1 Nitrososphaeraceae archaeon | reverse complement strand
ACAATGGCATCATGGGGTTGTCACATTTGATGGCTCAATATTAAGACTATACATAGATGGTGTTCAGATAACTACATTGTCTACATCTAGCATTCCAGAAACAGCTGGTATTAATCCTCTGAAAATAGGTGCTAATTCTCGTATTGCTGATAATCTCTTTACTGGAAGTATAGATGAAGTAGGAGTTTGGAATAGAGCTCTGAACACCACTGAAATTACCAATCTTAAGAATAATGGTGTATTTGCGTCGAGTGGATTAGTCTATAATAACTCGTTTGGTTAACCACCACTCACCTCTCTAGCCAATATAGATACAATTTAAAAAGGCTCCATCACCCAATGATCTACCTTTAACAAATCCATTTTCTTGGATAAATCTACTTAAGTTGTGAAGTTAATGAATTTACGAATTGTTAAAACTCCAAAAATTGAGGACATAACATAACAACAAAGTAGAATATATGTACTTTTTAAAGTAAACAAGTATGTAAATACATTACCAATTCCATTTGATTCCTTTGCTGTTATCATATATTTTTACATCATTTCTACAAGAAAATGTCATAATCTTGATGAATTTAAAAAATTATTTTAATTATGAATTTTGAATTAATTTATACTCAGGATTTGTCCTATTCATCAATACCCCGATGGAGCAATAGAAGTTATTTAAAATAGTCAGCAACTTAATATAAATTATGTAAAAGATTGAATGAATTAATGTATCCTATAAAATCTTCAGATTTAACTCATGAAGCTATAACACAACAAGTTTTCACTCCATTGTTGAAAGTCAACAGAATAATACCATCTACACATCAACACCCATTTTAAACATCCTTAGAATCACGGAACCGAATAGCATCATATCAGTGTTAAAACATAATAAAAAATTGATTATAGTATATGGATGTTATATTAGAAACGTTATGGATAAATTAGTCTAGTGTAATTTTCATATGTTATTTAGGTATTAAAATTGAATAATAGTAGTAGTAATATATTAAGAGAAGAGGAATTAGGAAATTGGAGAAAATCCCACTACTCATCAGAGATTAATCCATCTCTGGAAGGTAAATCAGTTATTATAATGGGATGGATTTCCAGTATTAGGGACCATGGCAATATTCAATTTATTATGTTAAGAGATAAAGATGGAGACACTCAAATAATTGCAAAAAAAGGTCAATGTTCAGATTTAGTATATGAACAAGTCTTGCAGTTAAAGGAACATACGTCTCTAGGAGTAAATGGAAAGGTTATTTCTCAAAGAAAAGCACCCAACGGAATAGAGATAATTCCACTAGAACTAAAGGTTTTTTCAATTCCTATACAGGCCCCGCCATTTATGGTACAGAATAGAAATCCTGCAGGAATTGATACTAGATTAGATTTTAGAGCAATAGATTTGAGAAGAAAGTATTTGCAAGATATTTTTATCATTCGTAATAACATTTTAAAATATATTCGCAATTTTCTTTCAAATGAGAAATTTATAGAGGTTAATACACCTAAGATAATAGCTACAGCTTCAGAGGGAGGAACTGCACTTTTCCCTATATTCTATTACGAGAGGGAAGCATTTTTGGCTCAGAGTCCTCAGATATATAAAGAACAACTTACAATGGCTTTTGAAAAAGTCTTTGAGATAGGACCAATTTTCAGAGCTGAACCTTCTCGTACTAATAGACACTTATCAGAAGCTACATCGATAGATATTGAATCTGCTTTTGTTGACTATAATGATATTATGGTATTATTAGAGAAAATGATTCAATTTATTATAAAGTCATTGTCTGAAGACGATAATATTAAAAATAGTCCTGAATTAGATATTGATCCAAAAAAAATTAATGATAACAATAAATCATTTCCAAGGTTAAAGTATTCAGAATTAATTGAAAGATTTAGAAATATTGGAGAAAAAGTAAGATGGGGAGATGATATATCTTCGCAGCTAATTAAAAAACTTGATGACGATCGGTTAAACAATAATTTTTATTTTATAACAGATTGGCCCACAGCAGCTAAACCATTTTATGTGAAAGAGAATCAAGATGATTCAAAGATTTGTGAATCTTTTGATTTAATGTATGGATCATTAGAAATATCATCTGGAAGCACAAGAATTAGTAATAAAGAAATTCTTATAGATAGAATGAAGAAAAAAGGATTAAATTTGAATTCATTTGACTATCATTTGAGAATATTTAGTTATGGCGTGCCTCCACATGCTGGGTGTGGAATAGGATTGGAACGGCTATTAATGACTCTCACAAAAATAGATAATATTCGTGATGCTATATTATATCCAAGAGATATCGATAGACTTGCGCCATAGAAGAAACAAAGAAGGGAAAGAGAAGCGGTGATAAATCAAACATGATTACAAAAGATCAACTAAAACATTTGAGTAAACTTTCAAAGATAGATTTAACTGAAAATGAATTTGAAACTTATACTAAACAAATTGAAAAGATAATAAAATATTTGGATAAATTAGATGAAATTTCATTTGAAGAGAACAACCCGTCATTATCATTATCTTTCAAAAAATTGTCAGAATTAAGAGAAGATACGATAATAGAACCAACTCTTAATATTGACAAAATACCTAAAAACCTAAAAGACAAGTTTGTAAGAGGTCCAGTTATGAGTTAATATGTCTAATCTTTATACTCTAAATGTTGATCAAGTAGTAAATGGTATTAAAAATAGAGAATTTACTTCTGAAGAATATGTATCCCAAATTATAGAAAGAATAAAAAAAGTTGATAAAAAGATAAATTCATTCATAACAATAAATGATGATGCACTTGTTCAGGCACAACAGATAGACAAGAAAATAAGATCAGGTATTACAGTTGGTTCTTTAGCTGGCATCGTAGTAGGAGTAAAAGATAATATCAGTACAGCAGGATTAAAAACAACCTGTGCTTCCAAAATGCTATCCGACTATGTTCCACCGTACGATGCCACCGTCATAAAGAGATTAAAAGATAAAGGTGCAATA
>DATDKD010000203.1:0-2703 GCA_036520175.1 Nitrososphaeraceae archaeon | reverse complement strand
AGAAGATCAAGAATCAGAAGCAAGAAACAATACCAACACATCATTAACAATTGAGGATGTATACAATTTATTATTGACAGAAATCCAAATTCCTACATTGCAATCTATACCTCTTGACACTTATCAAAATATTGCTACTATACTTGGTAATATAAAAGGGCAAGGCTATGAGGGAATAGATGCAAAAATTAGAGATCGAATGGTTGGAATGATATCTAAATCCGCCCAACTATTGCTCGAATGTCGGCACCTAAAGTTAATGGAATACCAAGGCGAAATATCATCTTCACCATCAGCGGAAACAGCAGTGGATTATTCAAAACTTACAGATGAGGAAAAATATATTTTGGATGGAGAAAAAGAATCTGGGAAAAGGAAAAATGCTATTATTGCCGCAACTATTAATGGGAGACCTAAAGTTATGGAATCAATTTCGACCAAAATTCGCTCCAAACAAATAGTTGTCAGATTTATCAAATCTATGGAACAGTTTGTGGGAGTAGATATGACAAAGTATGGACCGTTCCAAGAGGAAGACGTTGCAGTGCTGCCATTTGAAAATGCTCGATCTTTCATAGAGAAAGGAGTAGCAATAGAAATAGATATTGCCCATTAATAGAATGATTTTAAAAGTTTTCGATAAATTAAAAGGAAAAGTCAGTAATTACTAAAATGTAAATTAATCCAAAGATGTAGGCTATTGAAGCCAAATAAACACAAATAGGAGAGAAATTTGTTATTTAATAATAACGACTAACACTACTACGGCTCGCTACTGCCTTATTTTTTTCCTAGGATAAATTTGAAAACTCTGCTAACAATTCTGTCTCCTTTACCCTTTGAAATAGATGGAGCACACAACGCAAACAAAATTCCAAGTCCAGTTGCCGAAGATGTTAGCCATGTTAGATAGTTATTTCCATAAGATAATCTACCAGAGGATAATTCAAATAATATATGTAATCCAACTGTCAATAGACCCTGTCCTGTACCAAACATCACGCAAAATTTTGCTAGGTTTACTCTATTTGCAGCAAATAATGCTGATCCAATTAATACCAATATTCCTCCAAACTGGCTCAGAATCGCCAGAGCGTTATCAATTGGAGTTAAAGCGTTAACTAAGAAATCACTTGCAGAAGAGATTTCGATTTCATGTTTGATTAAACTATAAATTTCTAAGTTTGCCTTATAGCCCGAAAGCAAAAACAAAATACTGGAAATAAATGCTACTCCAGCCGCCAATCTATTTCTAGTAGCATAATAACCCAAATTCAAGAGTCTGTCATAAAATGGCTTATGTCCTATAATAGACCCTGGCGAATACTCGGACAATTTCAAATAATTCTCCATCTTCAAATAAGAATAGTTTGAATTTGCTTCATATGCCGTAATTCTTAGTTTGATGCTGTATTTAGTTACCGATTCGGCAGCTGACTTTGGTATAAAATATTTTATTAATTTGATAACGCCTCGCACAATAATCATATAGTCTGAATATATTGCCCTCAAATAGCCTAGTTTTTTTCTATCAACAGAGTATACTGGCATGTGTACAAGTCCTGACCAATCTGCAAATGGATCATTGTCTCTGGTAGCCACGTAAATATAACAAAAATAGGGTCCTTCGAAGTATTATTAGTTGTAGTATAAAAAGCAAGAATAATATTATAAGACAATTAGAACAATATTTAGGATTTTTAAAATTTTAAAATTTTAAATAACGCCACTACCAGTAATCTCTATAACTATAGCTACATGTTATATCGATGATCGAAAGCCTTTAAAAACGAAAAGGTGAAATGTTAATATATGAATCTTAAATCTATGATTAATCGCATTATGCAGAAAATAAAATTATGGAAGGCGTCACGCAAAAATAAAGTTACTCCATAAACTAACATGATTGGATTTTCCTGTCAAGCTAAAATGTCTTCTGATTATAGGAAAAAGTACTACACAGAAAGACTGTATTAAAATAATAATGAAAAAGAACTACAGCGATTGCACTAAATCTGAAATTGCTTAAAATATGCCCTCTATCTCTAGCCAGTAATATGGTCAAGCCTATTGCCAGTATTTTCTTTTTATACATTAAAGTATAATTCCCTGAGAAGTTTAATTTTGAATATTGTATTGTGTAGAGGTAATGTAAGCTGTATTAGTTCTGGTTTGGCATCTGCAATAGTTCGTGATCTCACTCTGGAAAATAGAAATTTAACTGCATATAATTTGTTGTTGAGTATTGATTGAATATAGCATTATTACAAGTCAGCATTATTGCATTATTATTACTATTTATTGTTTGGATATGATTCATTTTATCACTGCTCTATAGATTATTGTTTCATAGTTTCTACATTGTTGTATTGTCATCAGTCATGTAGTAAGAAAAATTATGCACTGCAGTTTATTTTCCATAGTATATAAGTACGGTTATTACCAGTGTTATAGAGATAAGGACAAAAGAATGCCTCCTAACCAATGATAAAATTCAATATAATGATTATAAATATTGAATACTAAATGGTATTATTACCTAAATTGTATTTCATATACATCGATTTGGGTTTAAATAAGAAAAACAGTAATTTAACGTTGCTTTTTTTATTATAGAGATGCAAGCAAAACAAAGAAAACGATTATTAATTTATGCAGGAATAGGGTTTATTATTACTGGTATTGTATCTCTACTTTTGATAT
>DATDKD010000202.1:0-15444 GCA_036520175.1 Nitrososphaeraceae archaeon | reverse complement strand
ATATTGACAAAATACCTAAAAACCTAAAAGACAAGTTTGTAAGAGGTCCAGTTATGAGTTAATATGTCTAATCTTTACACTCTAAATATTGATCAAGTAGTAAATGGTATTAAAAATGGAGAATTTACTTCTGAAGAATATATATCCCAAATTATAGAAAGAATAAAAAAAGTTGATAAAAAGATAAATTCATTCATAACAATAAATGACAATGCACTCGTTCAGGCACAACAGATAGACAAGAAAATAAGATCAGGTTTGACAATTGGTTCTTTAGCTGGCATTGTAGTAGGAGTAAAAGATAATATCAGTACAGCAGGATTAAAAACAACTTGTGCTTCCAAAATGCTATCAGATTATGTTCCACCATATGATGCCACCGTAATAAAGAGATTAAAAGAGAAGGGTGCAATAATAATAGGAAAATTAAACCTCGATGAATTTGCAATGGGATCAACTACGGAATGGAGTAGTTATGGACTTACAAGAAATCCGTGGAACCTAGATTATGTATGCGGGGGGTCTTCAGGTGGCAGTGCAGCTAGCGTTGCTGCACAATTATGTACAGCATCCTTAGGGTCTGATACTGGTGGTTCTGTTCGTTGTCCATCTAGTTTTTGTTCTGTAGTTGGATTTAAACCAACATATGGATTAGTTAGTAGATACGGACTTGTTTCATATTCTAATAGTTTAGAACAAATTGGTTCTATAGGAAGGACTGTATCAGACGTCAAAAAAATTATGGAAGTTATCTCTGGAAAAGATACTAATGATAATACAACAATAGACACAAAGAATAATAATATTAACAATAATCATTCTGATCTTGAACAAAAAAATAACCAAAAGATTGGTTTATTAAAAGAATTAATAAATGGAGCTGATGAGCCTGTATATCAATGCATATATTCTGCAATAGATAAATTTAACGAGTTTGGATTTACAAGTGAGGAATCATCATTAAAATCATCAGAATATGCTCTTGCATCATATTATACAATTGCTACAGCTGAGGCAAGCAGTAATTTAGCAAGATTTGATAATATAAGATACGGATTTGAATTAAATCCCGACGATTACGAATGGAATACATATTTCTCGAAAGCAAGAGGAAATTTTGGAGATGAAGTCAAAAGAAGAATAATAGTAGGATCTTTTGTATTATCGTCAGGATATTATGGAAAATATTATCTTAAAGCACAAAGAGTAAAGGATTTAATTAAACATGAGCTAAAAACTCTTTTTAAGAAATATGATTTACTAATATCCCCAACAGTTCCGGTTCTTCCTTTTAAAATTGGAGAAAAAATCGACGATCCATTAAAAATGTATCTAATAGATATTAACACAGTTTTAGCTAATTTGGCAGGTATTCCTGCAATTTCAATTCCTATAGGATTCAAAAATGGTCTACCGATCGGACTCCAAATCATGGCTGATGAATTTCAAGAGAAAAAATTACTGGATATATCGGAAGTGCTTGAAAAATCAATTAATATTAATACACCGTATCCAGATCTATAATAATGACATCATCATCATTACCGGTTAAAATTGGTCTTGAAATACATTGTCAGCTAACTCAACTTAATACTAAATTATTTTGTTCATGTTATTGTAATTATAGAGAAAAAGAAATCAATTCTAATATATGCCCAATTTGTATCGGATTGCCTGGATCCTTGCCAATTTTGAATAAAAAAGCTGTAGAATTTGCAATTATGATTTCAAAAGCTTTGGATTGTAAAATTCCAGAATTAACCATTTTTTCAAGAAAAAATTATTTTTATCCAGATTTGCCAAAAAATTTCCAGATTACACAATATGATTCTTATGGTACCAGTACAAGCATAGGAAAAGAAGGATCTGTAAAGTATGGCGAAAATGACAAAATTGCCAGAATAAGAAGGATTCAGCTGGAAGAAGATCCAGGACGATTGGTTTATGAAAATGGAAGAATGCAAGCCTTAATTGACTATAACAGAGCAGGTGTTGCATTAGTAGAAATCGTAACTGAACCTGATTTTACCGATCCCAAAAATGTAAGAACATTTTTAAATAAAATGACCTCAATATTAGAACATTTGAATGTATGTAATACCAATTTAGAAGGTTCTCTAAGATGTGATGCAAATATTTCTATAGGTAATGGAAAAAAAGTAGAAATCAAAAATGTAGGTTCTTTTAGTGACATAGAAAAGGCATTGACATATGAAATAACACGACAAAAAACAATGACCGTTCATGATATAGAAATTAAAGCTGAAACAAGACATTGGGATGATAAAAGAAAAATTACAAAACAAGCGAGATCAAAAGAAGAAGAAGAAGACTATAGATATTTCCCTGAACCAGATATTCCAAAAATTTTGTTAGAAAACATATCCTTAATTAAAACACCTGAGCTTCCAGATGAAAGAAAATTCAGATTTATAAATGATTATGGACTTTCTGAACATGTATCACAAGTACTCATTGACAATAAAGATTTAGCTGACCTATTTGAATCAGCAATAAAAATATATCATTCTCCAAAATCTATATCCAATTGGATAGTAAGTGATATTCTTGCATTTATGGAATATGATTCATCAGGTAAAAAAACAATAACTGATGAGATGAAAATAGATGCTAAACACATTGCAGAGATTGCAAAGCTAGTTGATGAGAATACAATAAATAGGTCTACAGCAAAATCCATAATCTCCCGAATTATTAAAACAGGAGAATTACCATCTGATATCATAAAAAAAGAAAAACAGATGACCACCATAATCAATGATGAGACAATTTTACTAGAATCAATAGATAGGATATTCAAAGAAGAAAAAAAGGCAACGTTAGATGCTAAACAAAATCCTACCGCAATAAACTTCTTGCTTGGTAAGATAATGAGACTTACAAAAGGAAGGGCTGATCCAAAAATAACTACAATACTTTTAAAGAAAAGGTTGGATGAAGAAGTCTAATTTAAAAATTTTATTTCATTATATTAGTGACTATCCTAACAGATACATATATTATGCCTATACATGTCAGAGTAAAAGTCATACTTACCAACATGTGGAAAAATAACTATATAAATGAAACTAATTTATCAGCATTTCATCTATTATATTGTCTGTTTTCGTCTTTTTATTAAAAAAAATTTAAATATTTCGGTATACAATATATTTATAATTTTCTTAAACTAAGTATATTATAGCTTTAATACTGACTTCCTAGGAACTATTGGGTTGAGCTGATGCTGACCAGTTTTAAATCTAAATTAGCCAGATTTCGACAGCGAAATAACAGACTATAAAGATGATTGTATTAATCTGTCCAATTTTTACAATTGAATAGTTCTCTAACCTTCCCCTTGTTCATATCTTTTATTTATCCATGTTATCAATAACATCAATCTAACATAGTTTTTGCACTTTTAATAATAGATACTACATAGGTTAGCTAAATAGATTAGTAGTAGTGAATCATGCAACAAAGCATATTTTTCAGCATAAATGGTTTGCAACAACTCTAATCCAAAAAAAGAATGTTGAGATATTTATCTTGAGTTCAATACTATTTTGTAATTTGCATTTTTAGTATGATTCAAATAACCTACAATCAAATTAAAATATATGGGAACTGAACATATTGTAACTCAAGTGAACAATGCCTCATGGGAAAAAGAAGTATTACAATCACAATTACCTGTTTTTGTTGATTTTTGGGCAGAATGGTGTGGACCTTGTAGAATGGTAGGACCAGCCGTAGAACAATTATCAAAAACACTCGAAGGAAAAGTAAAAACTGTAAAGCTTAATGTAGATGAAAATCAAGAGATTGCCGTAAAATATGGCATTCATTCTATACCCTCATTGCTATTATTCAAGGATGGTAAGGAAATTGCTAGAACTGTCGGCGCTGCTCCTAAAGAAGCCTATCAAAAATTCATCGAAGAATCTTTAAACAAGAATTAACATTAATTTCATTTCATTTCATTTTATTAATCTGAGTGTAGTTTTTATTTCTGTATTCATAAAAGCATTAATATAGATAATAATAATCGTTAGCATAATTTGGGTAAAAAAGAGATTTCTACTCTATTTTCATCTGATCCTGATAAATATTATAGAGTTTCCTTATTTGATAGATTAGGTTTTAAACGAAACAAATGTATATCTTGTGAAAAATTTTTTTGGTCGCTTATAGATAAAAATATTTGTCCTGATCATGAGGCCTATAACTTTATAGGAAATCCTCCTACAAATAAAAGACTAGATTATATAGGAGCATGGAAGGAAATTGAAAAATATTTTCAATCAAATGGTCACTCCATTGTAAGACGATACCCCGTAGTCTGTAGGTGGCGAGAAGATCTTTATTTTACAATTGCATCGATAGTGGATTTTCAAAGGATAATGAATAATAAAGTTATTTTTGAATTGCCTGCAAATCCGTTAGTAGTTCCACAAATGTGTTTAAGATTCAATGACGTTGAAAACGTAGGAGTAAGCGGACGTCATTACACTAGCTTCTGTATGATTGGTCAAACATGTAATGCAGATGCACCTGGAGGATACTGGAAGGATCATTGCATTGACCTAGACTTTGGATTATTAACTAATGTTTTGGGAATAAAACCTGAAGAGATTACTTTTGTAGAAGATATTTGGATGGGTGCAGGAGCTTTTGGGTCTTCTTTAGAATATTTTGTACGTGGTCTTGAACTTGGTAATGCTGTTTTTACAGAATTTGAAGGAGATGAAAATAACTATAGAATTATGAAAAATAAGATTATTGATATGGGTGCAGGCTTGGAACGATTATCATGGATTACTATGGGTACTCCAACCAGCTATGATTGTTCGTTTGGACCAGTTATAAAATATTTAGAAAACGCTATTGAAGTTCAAAAGGATGAAAAATTTCTATCAAACTATTTTAAATTAGTATCTAGTAAATTCAACAATATTGAAGATGATTCATCTGATAAAATAAAAAAATTGAAAAAAACTATTTCTCAAGAGATGAGAATACCATTTGAACACCTCGAAAAAATTGTATCTCCATATGAAGCAATTTATACAATAGCAGATCACACGCGGACATTGTTATTTGCGATTTCTGATGGATCATTACCTTCTAATGTAGGAGGAGGTTATAACCTTAGAATTCTTTTACGTCGAGTTTTATCTATTATTGAAAGATTCAAATGGAATATAAAAATTGAAGATCTAATTGATACACATGTAGAATATCTCAAAAATATGTATCCTGAACTAGAGGAAAATAAGCAAGAGGTTTATACCATTCTTAAAATTGAATCTGATAGATATGCAAGCACAAGACAACGAATGAATGATATCGCATCTACAATACGTAAGAATAACAAACAACTAACTGTAGATGATCTTATAAGATTGTATGAATCCGATGGTATTACTCCTGACTTTCTTAAAGAAATCAATGTAATAACTGATATACCTTCGAATTTTTACGTTAAACTATCAGAATTACATAATATTAACCAAAAATCTCTTTATTCTCCGTCAATAGAAGGATTGGACGGCTTTCCACCTACTAGATTATTGTATTATGAGGATTCTTCCATTCGAGAATTTTATGCTCAAATTATAAAAATAAAAGAAAATTATGTAATTTTAGATCAAACATCTTTCTATCCAAGAGGAGGTGGACAAGAACCTGATAAGGGAAATATTGGTGATGTTAAAGTCTTAGAAGTCATAAAACAAGGAGATATTGTCCTTCATCGGGTAGAAAATTTATCATCTCTTTCAGAAGGGCTACGGGTTAAATGTAGACTAGATGGGGTAAGACGCGATTCAATAACAAAACATCATACATCTACTCATATATTAAATTCTTCATCAAGAACTACACTTGGTTCGTGGGTATGGCAGAACTCTGCCTTTAAAGATGTTAATTATGGAAGACTTGACATAACTCACCATTCTGCATTAAATAAAGAAGAAGTTGAAAGAATCGAAAAAACTGCTAACGAAATTGTAATGAAAAACCTTGATGTAAATATAAAAGAATATGAGAGAGGAGAAAGTGAACAAAAATTTTCCTTTCGTATCTATCAAGGTGGAGTAGTTCCATCAAATAAAGTAAGAATAGTGAAAATAAGTGAATTTGACATTGAAGCATGTGGAGGAACACATGTCAATAAAACAGGTGAATTAGGTTTAATTAAAATCCTCAAATCAGAAAGAATTCAGGACGGTGTTGTTCGATTAGAATTTGTTGCGGGACAGGCTGCTATAGATTACATTAAAAATCAGGATAGAAATATTTCATTTATTACTCAATCATTAGGTTCTAGTAAAGAAAAACTAACACATTCATTCAAAAAACATTTAGATGAGTCAGAAAAGCTTAAAACAAAGATAAAAATTCTTTTACGAAAAACTTCTCCAATTCTTGCCAAATCTATATCCACTAATAGTAAACAAATATCATCAAATGGGGTAAAATTATTTACAACATATGATGAGGAATTAGATGAAGAATTCCATATTACAATAGGAGAAAAGTCCATTAACCTTGATCCTTTTCTCATATATATTTCACTTATCTCCAAAGGAGAAGGAGAAGGCATACGCGTAATAGTTTTTGTTGGTGAAACTGCAAGAAAATATGGTTTTAATGCAGGAAAAATAGCAAAAATCTTCTCTATTAGTTTAGGTGGCTCGGGAGGAGGAGATTCAAAGTTTGGTCAAGGAGGAGGTAGATTTAAGAATAGAATTGAAGAGGTCTTAAATTCATCAGAGAGATATGTTAGTGAAATACTCAAGAGGTGAAAATAATCTGGATAGTAGAGAAATAAATGATAATAATAGTATTAATTGGAAAGAACTGGAGGCAAAATGGAAGTCTAGATGGAAAGAAGAACATCTTTTTGAAGCCGATTATGATAATACTAATAAAAAAAAGTATTTCATAACTGTTGCATTTCCCTATCCTAATTCTCCACAGCATATAGGACATGGAAGAACATATTCACTAGCTGATGTTCATGCTAGATATATGAGAATGAAAGGCTATAATGTATTATTTCCAATGGGATTTCACTATACCGGAACTCCTATCTTAGCTATGTCAAAAAGAGTAATCGCCGAAGATCAAGATTTAATTGGAACTTTTAAAAATTTATATAATGTGCCTGAAAATATCATCAAATCATTTATAGAACCAGAAAATATAGCAAAATTTTTTCATCATGAGATAAAATTAGGAATGCAAGATATGGGTTATTCTATCGATTGGCGACGAGAATTTACAACCATTGATATGTTATATTCGAAATTCATTACTTGGCAGTTTAAAACATTACAAAAAAAAGGGTTAATTGTACAAGGTTCTCATCCTGTAGGATGGTGCCCCTATGATAAAAATCCTGTAAGTCAGCATGATACTATTGGAGATGTAGAACCAGAATTTATTGAATATGTCTTAATAAAGTTTAGGTTAGTAGATAATGATATAATACTTCCTACTGCTACTTTAAGGCCAGAAACTATATTTGGAGTCACAAATCTTTGGGTAAATCCTGATATTGAATACTTTATAATAGATGTAGATAATAATGCTGAACAATGGATTGTTACTAAAGAGGCTTCAACAAAATTAGAATTCCTTAATCATAATATAAAAATTATTAGAACTATCAAAGGAAATGAATTAATTGGTAAATTTGCAACAGATATTATTAGAAATATAGATATTCCTATTCTTCCTGCAAAATTTGTAAAATCTGATACAGGAACTGGAATAGTAATGTCGGTGCCTGGTCATGCTCCATATGATTTTCAAGCCCTTATTGACTTAAAAAAAGAAACAAATTTACTATCATTTAATATTGACTTATCACAAATCAATCCTATAAAAATTATAGAAATTCAAGAAGCTAATTTAAATGGCAATAGTTTAATATCATGTGTAGAAGATGTAATATCCAAGTTCAAAATTAACAATCAATCAGATTTAAGTCTGGAAAAAGCAACAAGTGAAGTCTATCATCTAGAATATTACCAAGGCAAGATGTTACCTAATACAGGAAAATACTCTGGAATGGATGTTCAATTAGCTAAAGAAGAAATAAAAAACTATTTGCTTGCTACAAAAAACTTATCTGAAATTTTTTATGAATTCATTAATAAGCCAATTAAATGCAGATGTGGTAATGAATGTTTTGTCAAGTTACTGAATGATCAATGGTTTATTAATTATAAAGATAAAGAATGGAAGCATAAAGTACATAATTATATAGATGAATTAAGTATTATTCCTGACGATCTTAGACAAGAATTTCACAATGTAGTTGACTGGTTAAAGGAAAGAGCATGTGCAAGGAAATCAGGTCTTGGAACCAAACTTCCATGGGATCATGAATGGATAATAGAAAGTTTATCTGATTCAGTTATCTACATGGCTTATTATATAATATCAAAGTTCGTTAATGAACAAAAATACTCAATGAAAAAAAGTCTAAATAATATTGATGAGTCTTTTTTTGACTATATACTATTAGGAATTGGAAATGTTCAGGATGTAGCAAAAAACTGTAATCTTTCCATATCACTGATACAAGAAATTAGAAATGAATTTATTTATTTTTATCCAGTTGATTCTCGACATTCTGGACGAGATTTGGTTCCGAATCATCTTTCTTTCTTTCTTTTTAATCATATAGCTATTTTTGAAAAGAAGTTTTGGCCACACCAGATAGTCGTCAATGGTTCTGTTTTAATGGAAGGAAAAAAGATGTCAAAATCATTAGGAAATATAATACCTTTAAGAACAGCAATACAAGAATATGGAGCAGATACAATTAGACTAGCAATATTGATTTCATCGGAGCTTCTTCAGGATGCAGATTTTTCCTTTGATACTGCAAGATCTATTAGAATAAAATTATTAGAATTCTACACTCTTTCACAACAGATTTTGAATTCTAATTTTTACAATAAAGTATCAAATCCAAATTTATCATTAGATGAATTACTTTACCTAGATATATCTCAAAATGGATATTCTTTGGAATTAGAAGATAGATGGTTAATAAGTAAATTACAAAGGCTAATAAATAATGTTACAAGATCAATGGAAACATTACGTTTACGTGAAGCTCTTCATAATATCTTGTACGTTTTCGATCAACATATTCAGTGGTATAAAAAAAGAATTAATGCTAAAAAACGAAGTAATGATAATGTGGTGAATAAAATACTAAGTCTTTGTTTTTCTATTAGAATAAAATTATTATCTCCATTTGCTCCATTTATATCTGAAGAAATTTGGAATAATTTAGGTAGTCGATCTTCAATCGTTTCTTCAAAATGGCCTACTGTTTTCAATGAAAAGATCGATCCATTATCAGAGGAATCAGATGAATTCATAAAAAGATTAACGTTAGATATATCTAATATTATTAAAGTAACGAAAAAATTACCACGTACTATATATATATATTGTTCTTCTTCTGGTAAACAAAAAATTTATCAGAAAATTCTTAAAATAATTACTTTAACTAATGAAAGGAATTTTGGAAATATAATGAAAAAATTAATACAAGATCCTGAAACTTCTTATGCAAAAAAGGATCCTTCTTTTGTTAAAAAAACTGTAGAAGATATTCTTTCTGAATCTGTTGAATCAAGAAATAATAGATTAAATTGGGACTCATTAGATGAAATTTCTATAATAAAAGATTCAGAAAATCTAATATCTAATGAAATCGAACTTGAAAATATTCGAATAATTGTTTACTCAGAAGAAGAAAAGGAAAAATTTGATCCAAAATCAAAGTCTAGATTTTCAAGACCTTATAAACCTGCTATCTATTTAGAATAAGACCCTTTTGCTTTATTATTTTTTCTTGAAATATAAATTGATGAAATCATATACAAGCTAAACCCACCGATTGACATTATTAATCCATATAAAGAAAGTGCTCCTCTATCTTGATAGTAACCTACACCGAGAAGCATCGCCCCTAATACCAAAATAGCTATACCTGCCCTTGCAGAACCTGGCATTTCTTTTTTCTTTTTCACTAGTGGTACTTGTTCAATTTTTTCGCAATATATTTTTATTTTTGGATAGTAATATTGTATCAATGAAAATTGCTGTGGTGGGAATTGGGGTTGCAGGAGCATATTTAATGAATCAACTTAGTAATAATCATGATGTTCATATAGTCGGATTTGAAAGAATGAAAGAAGAAGAACATGATGCAGTTTGCGCTTGGGCAACCAGCAAAAATGTTATGGTAAACTATACAAAAAAATGTAGCCTAGATTTTGATAACTATATCTTACATGATGGTAAAAATATGAGCGTAGATCTTGGTGAAAGCAAGCATATTGATATCGGATTAAAAGGTATGGTAAGTTATGATAAATTAAAACTTATTCAAGATATGATAAAAGGAACAGAAATTAAATATGGAAAAGCACCAAAAAAAGAAAATTTAGAAGCTGACTTTGATCTAATTATAGATTCTACTGGTTTTCACCGGAATTATCTCCCTAAACTTGATTACGAAATGTGGATACCTTGTGTTCAATATAAAGTCAAATATGATAATAATAATATTCCATATGATGATTTTTATCTTAAAGGATTTCCTTCAATGTCTGGCTATTTCTGGTATTTTCCATTAGGAAATGGATATGCACATATAGGTGCTGGTGATTTTACAAGAAAAAATCACAATCTTTATGTTGAAAACTTTCTAAAGAAATACAAATGTGAAATAATTAAAAAAAATGGGAGACCTGTAAGAATTAGTCCACCATCGAAATCAGAACCTTTTTACGATGGTAAAAAGTCTATAGGAGTTGGAGAATCGATTGGTACAGTTTATCCATTACTTGGTGAAGGCATAATCCCTTCAACAATTTGTGCGGATCTCTTTATAAATAATTTGAATAATTTTAAAAAATATAGAGAACAAGTTCTTAAACATTTTAGTATATATCCATTAGTTTTCAAGTTTATTTTAATGAAAATTACAGGTACCTTTAATCTTGTAAAAAACTCTTTCGATTTACTTAGAATATATCATCATATGAAAAATAATCAAGATCGATATGGAATGGAGGTAAAGATCGCTGAATTGATGAAAGTTTCTACTCTTTAGCTATCCTATGAAAAATTCTAATATTTTTATCTTTTTCCTTTTGAGTCACAGTTATAAATGGATTTAAAATAATTCAATACAGATGAGCAATAAAGCTAATACGAATAAATCAGCAATTGAACAAAGAGTCAATGAGCTTGTTCAGCATTCCAGAACACTAGAACTTTATCTTAATGAAGTATTAGAAAGAGAATCTACAGTTACAAAATTAATTGAAGAAGCTCGTCTTGCCTCATATGCTCTCCAAAATATTCCTCTAGATAAAGAAAATGAAGCATTAATGCCGATTGGAGTAGGAGTATATTTAAAAACAAATATTCCTTCAATTGATAAATTATTGGTTAATATTGGTGCTGGAGTTACAATAGAAAAAACACATCAAGATACTCTACACTATATAGAGTCAAGAATGAAGGAATTTGAGATTGGCTTAAATCAATTAAGAGAACAGAAGAAACAAATAACTTCTCAACTTGAACAGATCCAACATCAAGTGAATTCTATGTTGCAACAACAAACTTCATAATATATAATAAATGCAAAAAAGAAAACATAATACACTGCGATTTAAATTATTTTTTGTGTATGAGTATATATGTTTGATAAATTAAAAAAAGCTTTTTCAAATATTATTTCTGATATCAGTAAAAAAGAAATTTCTGAAAAAGACCTTGAAAATACTCTATTTGATCTTGAAATTGCATTGCTAGAAAGTGATGTAGCTCAGGAAGTTATAGATGATATCTCTGCTAATTTGAAAAATAAATTATTGGGTCTCTCTGTTGAAAAAGATAAAACACCAGAAGAATTAATTCAATTTCATGTCCAAAAATCTATTTATGAAATTCTTACTAAATCAGGGACTCTGGACTTAGTTAAGGAAATTAATTCCAAAAAAGAAAATAAAGGAAGCCCATTTATAATAGTTTTTCTAGGAATTAATGGAACTGGAAAAACCACTACTGTAGCCAAAGTTGCTAATCTTCTACATAAAAATGGGTTGTCTGTTGTATTAGCAGCAAGTGATACTCATAGAGCAGGTGCTATAGAACAACTGGGTGAACATGCTAGAAGATTATCACTGAAAATGATTCATCAAAGATATGGAGCGGATCCATCTGCAGTTGCAAGAGATGCAGTTGAATATGGAAAAAAACACAGAGTAGATGCAATTCTAATTGATACTGCTGGAAGAATGCAAACTGCAAAAAATCTCATGGATGAAATTAGTAAAATTGTTCAGGTTGTTAAACCTGATTTGAAAATTTTTATAGGAGATTCTTTGGCAGGAAATGATGCAATACATCAAGCAAAAGAATTCTTTGCCTATACTAAATTTGATGCGTCAATTTTAACAAAAACAGATGCTGATGCAAAAGGAGGATCTATCATTTCAATTACATATCTCACTTCTAAACCTATTATTTATCTTGGAGTAGGCCAAAACTATGATGATATAATTCCATTTGATCTTAAAACTTTCATAGAATCATTGTTTGGTTCTCAAATTTCACAAGAAATTACAAATAACTATAGTTCTAATATTATAAATGAAAGTCGAAATAATGAAAAGTTACCAGATATCAAATCCAAAAATATCTCTAATAACGAACCTATTCATAATATTGAAGAATTATATCAAAATAAATCTCCTCCTCCTTCTTCCAATTTAGATCCTATTATTAGTAATAACATAAATAATGAGGATATTGCAATATCTAAAGTTGAAGTAAAAGAAGAAGAGAAAAAAGTTGATGACCTAAGAAATAGTAATATTATTAACTTAGAAAATGAACCAAAATTTGATAAATCTGAAAAAGTGACTGAAAAAGAGGACGATTCTAAAATTCCTCTTGGTAGTGAGAAACATTTTGTTACCAAAGAAGTAGCAGAAAACAAAGATGAAAAGAAAAAAGGTTTCTTTTCTTCATTATTTGGTAAACGAAAATCTCAAGTAAATAGCGATAAAGTTTCATCAACAGCTGATGAAAAAAATAATCAAGACAAACCCAACGCAGACAAGAACCAAGACATTACTATAAACAAGAACGAAATGTCCGAAAAAAACAAAAATAAAGACAAAAACGAAGTTAAGTATCTTTCAGACGATGATTTAGATGAACTCCTTAAAGAATAAACATATCCTTAGCTTACAAGACTTGGATCTAAACGAAATTATCTCGATATTGGATTTTGCAACTAATCTTAAAAAAGAAATGAACACAAAATCGTCTAGAAAATTGCTTGAAGGTAGAACATTAGGAATGGTTTTTCAAAAACCGTCTACACGTACGAGAGTTAGTTTTGAAACAGGTATGTTTCAACTGGGTGGTCATGCTATCGCTCTAGGAACAAATGATTTGCAATTATCAAAAGGCGAATCAATAGAAGATACAGCAAGGACATTGTCATTATATTTGGATTGTGTAATGGCTAGAGTTTATGATCATCAGGATTTAGAAAAATTATCTAAATACTCGTCTATACCTATTATTAATGGATTATCTGATCTCTTTCATCCTTGTCAAATCTTGGCTGATCTTTTAACAATTCGAGAATACAAAAAAAGATTTAATGGAGTAAATCTTGCTTGGATAGGAGATGGATTTAATGTATGTAATGATCTTTTAATTGGTTGTGCTAAAACAGGAATAAATATTAGTGCAGCCTGCCCTTTAGGATATGAACCTCCAGAATGGATAGTCAAAATAGCGAAAAGAGAAGCAGTAAAAACTGGTTCTCGAATTATAGTAACAAATGAGCCTATAAGTGCAGTACAAGACGCAGATATAGTAGTAACTGATACATTTGTCTCTTTAGGGAAAGATGATGAAAAAATAATTCGCGAGAATATATTTATACCTAAATATCAAGTTAATTCTGAACTTATGAGACATGCAAAAGATGATGCAATATTTATGCATTGTCTTCCTGCAAAACGAGATCAAGAGGTCACTGCTGATGTGATTGATGGAAAATCATCAGTCATTTGGAAAGAAGCTGAAAATAGACTTCATGTTCAGAAAGCGCTATTATGTTTTTTGATGAGATAAATAATCTTGTGTATGTAGTTGGTCGTTATTATTAGAAGTTATTCTTTTCTTGGTCTTTAATCTTAAAGTCTCTAAAAAATTTAATTTAATTTGTTTCCTAAAGAAATATAAAAAATAGTGCTCTACTACCTATCTACGATCCTTTAGTCTACCTCTTCCAGTCTTTCTAGGAGCAATATTTCCTACTTTTCTTCCTGGAGGCGTAGTTCTACCTACTGATGATTGACGTCCTATATGTTGATGTCTTCCTCCACCGTGTGGATGATATACAGCTGCTTGTGCAATTCCTCTTACATGTGGATATAATTTACCTCTGGATTTCATATAAATTGACTTATTTCCAGCTTTCAAAAAGGGTTTTTCTTTTCTTCCAGCACCTGCAATAGCTCCTATCATCGCACGACATTTTTGATTAATAAGTAAAAATTTTCCTGAAGGTAATTTTACAGTTACACCCTCTGAAGAGTGTGAAAAGACTATAGCTGACGATCCTGCAGCTTTAATTAATTTTCCTCCATCTCCTGCATTTTTTTCTATATTACAAATTAAAGTTCCATCAGGAATTGATTCTAATGATAAAATATTTTTTGAAGTTGCAGGAGTACCAATCCCTGTTTTAATAATACTGCCTACAGAAGTACCTTCTGGTGCTGGAATATAAGATATATTATTATTATCAAATTCTACTTTAGCTAAAGGAGCATCTCTTCCTCTTTCATGTATTATGTCTACAATTTTTCCTTCATGTTGTTCTTCTAACTTAAAGTTAGGATATCTAGCAGGTAATATCTTTCCTACTGTAATAGCTCTGAACTGCTTTCCTCCTCTTCCTCTTCTACGTACGAGCGTTCGTTTACCCAAAATAGTTCTATAATAATCGTTTCAATTAGGTGATTTTAACTTTTGTGTTTTAAAAAAGAAAAAAATCAATATTAATATTAGATTACTCTATTGCATATTACAAATTTTTTAGTTTTGTCATTAATTACACTATTAGATGCGTATGTCTATTTGATATTTTTTGTTAATTTAACCAAAGATTATTATGTGATTTTAGAAGAATTGATACATATAATATTGAGCCAGAATAGTATTTCACTAAAAGTGCTGGAAGCTTATACTCGTGATGTTGGTAGAGGTATAGCACGAATTGATTATGATACCATGGATTCTTTAGCAGTTTCTACCGGTGATGTTGTTGAGATTAGAGGAAAACGTAGAACTACTGCAAAATGC
>DATDKD010000201.1:0-4682 GCA_036520175.1 Nitrososphaeraceae archaeon | reverse complement strand
TGAATACATAATTAATAATAAGGAACATCATGAATTCTTTAATAGACGAACAATATATTCTGATTTAATCAATAAATTAGAAAAACTGCAACTTGTAGAACCTCTTGATTTAAGACTAACAACAAATACATTAGATACGGTCATAGAACTTTTTTCTGTTGACGCTAATTGGGATAATATAGACGAGGAATACAAAAAAACTCATCCGCTTATCCTTATTAGAGCTAGAAATATACTATTTACTTCAGTAATGCTTGTTTTTCAAAAACATTAATTGGATTTGTTCTTATATTCAATTTACTAGCGATTATATCCTATTCTCTTTATTTGACAATGTTAGAATTATCTGCTGCTTTTTTGTTTATCATTTCTGCAGTTTGATATAAAATCATGGGAACGGATGATAATCTATAGTATAGACTAAAAAATTCCTACTATCTATAGAAACGTATCTATTGAAATGTTGATCTGTCTTTAAGTGCAATTATGTGTTTCTCTCCATTTTCATAGGTCTTCTCAAAATCTATTTTAAAATTGTATGATCTGAGAGACTCTATTATTGGCTCATAAGTATCCTTACCATGAACTTCTATAAGAAGTGAAATATCTTTACTGTTTGATAATACATTGTGGGCACCTTTTAATACTTCGAATTCTGCTCCCTCTACATCGATCTTAATCCAGTTCACATCTGTTATTCCTTTTAATTGCAATAGATAATCTAATGTATTAGCACTCACCTCTACAAATTTATCTCCAGTTTTATCTTTATATTTTGTAAAAACATAATTGGACATTATACTATGGTGCATCGTATTACCTGATTCTTCATCTGTTAGATATAATTTTATTTTTGTTTCTTTAGAATATACTGCATAATTTAAAGGTGTAACATTAGTTAATTGATTTAGTTTAATATTACTTTTTAACATTTCAAAATTGCTAGGATGTGCCTCAATAGCAACTACTTTTCCATTTGCACCAACTCGCTTTGAGCTTATTATTGTATAGCGACCCATGTGTGCACCAATATCTACAACTATATCTCCTTGCTTAGGAAGAAACCGTTCTATTATATCATCTTCATGTCTTGTCATAACTATGAAATCTTCCTTATTGAGAGGACAGTAGATATTGTAATTATGTTTGGGTACATAGATTTCTAACATCAGCGGATCACCTATTTTTAAAAATTTGATAGATCTATACAAAAAATCTTTGAAATTAATACCTCTTTTAGTATAGAACATGTCTGTTCTTTTCTTACCTAAAGCTATTTTAAATGAAAATCTTATACCTCGATAAATAATTTTTAAAAAAGACAGATAGAATTTATCTAATATAGTTGCTCCTTTTGTTTCCCTTAGCCACCATGAATTGCTTCCTATAGAATCTTGATTAGACAAAGTAGTCCTTTCTTTCATTTCTATTATTTCTTTTTATTCAAAACAGTTTAAATCTCTTTTTAATAGACATAATCGTTATTGTTTTTAACATAGTTGAATCATTAGATGCAATCTATAAAAAAGTATAGGATGAGATTCTTCTAGATAGTCTATCTAAAGAAATCTCTTCCATAATATAGTCAACTTATGATAAATGTAAAATAAATCGTCTATAGATTAGCGAAGCGAGTTATAGGATAATTATTTTCTATGTCTAAATTAAAAACAAAAGCTATTGTTCTATTGCTAAATAACTACCTCTATACTTAAGTTCAAAGAAAATGATGGATAATAGTGGAAGTAATTCAAGTTATTTGCTGAGCAGTAGCTTAAGTATAAATTACAATCGCAATTTAGAGACATTGTCTATCTAATGTCTGATATAATTAAAGTGATAATTGCTGTAATATTATCTAGCATGTCTTTATTTCTGATGGCTAGTTCTTTATCTAAAACCGCAGGAGGATACGAAAATTTTGTTAAAGGGGTTGAATCTATTCCGAATGACAGGTATTTGCAAGCAAAAGTCATAGTAAATGACGACTTTGAGTTGACAGCAGATATAGCCGTGACAAACGACCAACAGGTAAAAGGTTTGTCTGTCAAAGACCATTTAAAAGAAAATGAGGGAATGTTATTTGTTTACGAACAGCCTACAAGGCAAGCATTTTGGATGAAAGATATGAAATTTCCAATTGATATTATTTGGTTAGACAGTAATGGCACAGTTGTTCACATTGAACATAATCTACAGCCATGTATCATGACTTTTGCTTTTATCTGTCCATCGTATATTCCAGATAACGATTCACATTATGTCTTGGAGACAGTAGCTGGTTTTTCTAAAAAGCATGGTATAAAGGTAGGAACAAATGTCGATTTTCAACTAATTAGATGAGAACTTCCTTTGGTCAATTTTCAAAAAATGTTAAATCTTCCTTTACTTTTTAGAGTATTTTAAAACCTGTATGTTGTAAAGCCTATATGAAGTACACGCGAAATTGTTTCTATTCATTAGAACAATTATGTCTCAGCAAACATAATCTGTCACTATTATGTAAAAATAATTTACTTTCGTATTGTCGGGTAAAAGCCAAGAATGTTAAATGCCTTATTGTATTATAGCATCTATTTTATTTATCGACAATAGAAATATTTCCAAAAGTCTCATCGTTTATTGTGCGTTTATTATAACTTGTTTCTTCTTACATAATTGGAGATATTCCGACGGATGCCTGACAGAATATTTTTATTTATTATTTGCCATATATGCACAAAGCGACATTTAGAAAAATATACTCACTAAGCATTTCATCAGCAAAAAAGAGGCTTTCTGTTTTATATATAATAAGATTTAGATTCCGATTAAAAGATGTAGCAGAATTGTTATCTATCTATTATTAATCATAAAAGTTCCTATTTCAATGAATATGTACTATCTGCAATTCTAATTCCTTATGCATAATTGAAGAAAGTTCAAGTGAAAATAATATAAAGAGATTCTATTGCTAAGGAGGACAAGATTTGAAGCATTCAAAAGGAAAAGTTTGAAAAAAATTACAGTTATAAATTAATGGTCAGACAAACGATCATCAAAAACAGCTACCATGCTATAGCTATCGTTTTAATGAAATTAAAGTAAAATAATTAGAATATATTAGATAACTTGTCAATTATGATAATTAAATATTAACTCCTTTATACATTTGTGAGTGATAGAGTATCATAGAGCTTTCTTGTACTATATATTTCTAAAATGAGTTCTTTGACTTTCTTCGTAAAGCAAATCTTATAACTCATATATTATTACATATTCTTATATCAATTATATGATAAAAGAGTAGTAATTATTAAATAATTTAGCTATAGAACTATAGCATTGGAAGAATTCGTATTGGAGAGAATATTAAGATCTCTCGTTGAAGAAGAAAGCATATCTAGACTCCTTAAAACTATTGAAAAACAAGAGGGTGAGCGGAGCACTCAAGATTTTCATAACGTATGGTTAGATTCTGAAGTTATAGAGAAAAGTAAGAAAATATGGGTTAATTAAACAAAAAGTAACTGTAAAACGATAGAAATATGTAATAAGTGAAATTTATGTATTACAATATTGTTATTAGAAGCAAGAGAAGTAATGAAAGAGAAAAGGATTTTAATAGTAGACGATGAACCTGATGTGAATTTAGCTGTAAGAATAGTGCTAGAAGATAATAATTTCATTGTTGATTCGTTTAATGATCCCCTCCGAGCATTAGAGAATTTTAAAGCTGATATGTATGACTTAGCAATTCTCGATATTAAAATGCCAAAAAAAGACGGTTTTGAAGTATACAAGGAGATTTTGAAAATTGATAACAGAGTCAAGGTTTGTTTTTTGACAGCTGGGGATATTAATTATAGATCGCTTAAGGAAACATTCCCGACATTAGATGAAAATCAATTTATTAGAAAACCTATTGAAAATATAGAGTTAATAAAACAAATATACAAAATAATCAATTTTGATTAACGAAAACAATATAGAAAATAAAATATTGTATTTCATTAAACTGAATAGCAAAGGTAAATTCAATCGATGTTCTAAAAGTGAATATAATCAGACGTCTTTAGAATACTTACCACTAATATCATTTACTTTGCCATTGCAGTCGCATATAATCTTGACTTTGTTATCAGAACTTTTGAATTATTTTTCTCTTGCATGTGCTAATGCAATTCTACGGCAAAAGCAATTCTTTTAGACTAAACAGATCGCAATATCAGACTTAGTCTTTCTTTTACTATATCTTTTTATCAATATTGAGATTAAAACCTGTTTACTACTGAACATAGACAATTGCAGAAACATTCCCATATTATTACATATTTGCTACTAATATGATAATTTCAATAAATGTAGAATTATTCTATATTCCAAATCATAAGCAATCAAAATAACTCGTCATTTCATAACACACATTCTTTAATCCTTCATAGTTCAAATACAATCAGAATATTACATGTTAGCCTCTATTGATTTTCTTTAGACAAAAAATTACTGAAAATCTTTAATCATTATCACAAACTATCATCAACAATTCAATTACTTCAAGCTTTTAAGTAATGTATCAACAGGTAATGTATTAAGCACGTCTGATTGTTTTGCCCAACCCCGTCTGGCTTGACCTATGCCAAATTTCAAAAACGCAAAATGGACAGGATGATGAGCATCTGAATCAATTACAAGTTTGATAT
>DATDKD010000200.1:0-3649 GCA_036520175.1 Nitrososphaeraceae archaeon | reverse complement strand
ACTTCATGGGTGTAGAATCATCTATGTAGTAAGTTCTCCCACATGATATTTAGCTTTTATTATTAGAAACTTGCATCTTAAAATATAAAGGCATGAAAATAGAAGTTACAATTGTCATTGTCTTAGTAGTAAAAGCTAATTTTAGAATGAGTTGGGATTGATGTTTTTCATAACACTATTACTATAACAAAATTTTTCGGCGCCAATAATTTAATTTATGTATAATTGTTTTGAATTTTATATAAAAATTTAGAATGCATTTGACTTGGATAGGATTCAAAAATATTTTATAGAGGATAGAAATATGTCAATAATTCTTTTAAATTTTTAACTAACATACCTTTAACCAAACTATTTTTATACCTCTATTACAAGCTGTTCACATGAGAAAAAATTGAAGTCATTATATAATACTAATAGTAAATTTCTATTTTTCCTTACGAACTTTGGTGGCAATACTGCTCAATGAAAAATTTTTCTTCTAAAGAAATAAGATTTTCAAGTGATTCAATAAAAAGTTGTGTAGGTTTTATTGATGTAGTATCAAAAGAACAAATTAGGAGAAAACCAGTTGATAAAAAGATATTTGCAAATACTGTAAAAAATTATTAGATTAAAGGCACATTCAATATCAAAATAATATACTAAAATGAATTCTATGTCTATTTTCTTCATTACATATAAATTAGTTACCAGAAATCTAAAAGGAGTAGCAGTTTAATCCATTGCCACTAGATTATCTTTCAAAGAAGACTAATGAACAGACATCGAATATATTAAAATATATTATACTATCTTCAATTTTTCTTTCAATAATTGCTCTAGTTTCAACTACTAATCAATCTTTATGGGTAAGCTCACCCATAGATCATTTCTATATTGAATTATTTGGAACGATACTTGCTGGAATACTTGCATTCTATTATATTTCTCGTGCTCAATCGCTAAATGATAAATTCAGTCTCTTTATTGGCATTGGTTTTCTAGTTAACGCTTTAATAGATTTGTTACATGTTACAGTTTCTTTGCACAATATGGATGATATTTTATTCCTAAAATATTTTATTCCACAGACTTGGTTTGCAGGAAGACTATTTCTTAGTGCTATGTTAGCTATAGCAATTTTTAAATATACTACTTTTTCATCAGTTAATTCAACAAAACGACAACAACAGCAAATACCATTTAATCAGAATAATAAAAATATATTATCAAAGTCACTTTTATTTTACTTTATAATAGTAACTTTAATTTCTTCAGCGGTTGCTGTAAGTTCACTATTTGTTATTTTTCCTTTTTCTGTAATTAATGATGATATTCCTATACATAGACCATATGAAATATTTCCATTAGCATTATTTTTAATTTCATTCTATTATTTTTATAAGAATAGAATCTATAAAAATAAAGACATTTTCTATACAAGTTTAGTTATTTCTATTGTGTTTGATATTTTTGGACAAATAATAATGTCATATTCTGCACAACACTTTGATACAGCACATAATATTGCCCATGTTTTAAAAGATTCAGGTTATTTTATCAATATTATTGGACTTGCATTATCAGGTGTCCAATATAATGTTAGACTAAGAGAAAGCAATGATAGATTAAGAGAAAGCAATGAAATGCTTACTCTTCAATACCAAAAAGTAAAGGAATCAGAAAAGATGAAAACAGAATTTATCAATATAGCTGCACATGAACTGAGAACTCCTATACAACCTATACTTGGGTTATCAGATATTATATATTTTAAGGTTAAAGATGAAGAGCTACATGAATTATTAGATATTATTATGAGAAATGCAAAAAGGCTAAAACGGCTTACTGATAATGTGCTGGACGTTACAAAAATAGAAGGTCGATCTTTAATACTTACTAAAGAAAAATTTAATATGAATATTCTGATATCTGAAGTTTTAAAAGATTATGTGAACAAACAGAAAAACCAACTAATGGTAAAGATAGTTTATGATTTCAAACGTAAGGAGGATATCATTGTAGAAGCAGACAGAGATAGAATATCACAAGTTATCCACAATCTTTTAGATAATGCTTTAAAATTTACTACTGACAACAATCAAGCAATATTTGTTATTGTAGATAAAAAGAAAGAAGATGAAGAAAAAAAAGTAGTTATTGTAAGTGTGAAAGATACCGGAGAAGGTATACCTGAGAAGATCTTACCTAAATTGTTTTCAAAGTTTAGTATTTCTAATTCTACTACTGGGACTGGCTTGGGACTGTATATATGTAAAAATATTATCGAAGCACATGAAGGTAATATATGGGCTGAAAATAACTCGGATGAAAATGGAGCAACCTTTAGCTTTACATTGCCAATTGCAGAGTAACATATTTCAATTCAATCCGGTTTCTGCATTAGTATTATTTACTTCTTTTTATTAAAGTGAATGATGTTAAAAAATTATATTGAATGTTAATTTAAGATAGCAATAAAGACTATTTTTATAACATACAAAAGAGTATTGTAATAATACAAATGTGGTTGGGTTAATAACATGTCTATTTTATAGCAGAGGGATTTGAATATTGCTAATACAAAGGTTCAGTAATAAAAAAGGTAATCAATCTTGAGGTTCTATAGAAACATATAAAATAATAAGTAGTTAGTCGATGTTAAATTTCATGCAGGTTCGATGGAATGATATGAAAATTTTAATACAATCTAATTGAATATAGTAAAGTGATTTGGAACAGGCAAGAATAGGAATAATTTTTATGGGCGTAGGTGCTCTCATGTTAGTAGTTCCATCAATAGTAACTATAACCGTGAGTTCTATTCGAATATTTATTCCAATGATTGGTTTACTACTTTTACTTTTTGGTTTTCCAATAATATTAAATAGTAAGACAAATAAGAATATAGAAAGGTAGATAAATGCAATAAAATAAAATTAAATTAACATAAAAATTATTATTGCAGGTGCATGGAGTAGAGGTTGCTCCTATATTGTATTTAGCTTTTATTATCAGAAACTTAATTTTAAGATATTAAAAAAATAAAAAAATATTATTAGATATAAGCGTTTAAAAAAATAGAATAGAAAGATTTGGACTAAGTTAAGTTAAAACCTAGTAGTTGTTAGTATTTACTTCTCTTTTTTGGCTATTACCTGATACTGATTGTATGTAATCAGTATTTGTTTTTGCGAAAGCCTTTAGATTATCACGTGTTTGTTCAAGTGCTGTATTGTATACTCTCATATTTGATGCTAGAGCATTGTTTATTAGATTGCTAGTATTTAATAGATAACTTGTAAAGTTGTTTACCATTACTGCATGATTTTCTGCGATTCTTTGTGGATTATATACATCCCATACACCACCACTATTATTGTCTACTTGTGATTGAAAAGTGCCAATTGCTTCTTTTTGTGCTTCAATAAAGTCAGAAGCTATATCTTTTATAGTTTGAATAGTTTGTTCTTGATATTCAGCAATCCTCTGTGTGTATCGTGGAATCTCTCGTGTAGCTTCATCGGTTGTTCTTTTTACATTATGTAAGGTGTTGTCTAGTGTCTTGTTTATTGCATCTTGTTGTTGATTTAATGTGTTATTTGTTCTTTCATTAAAATTGGTATTGTCTGTGCTAAATTTAGTTGTATTTTTATCATTTATTTTT
>DATDKD010000199.1:0-9487 GCA_036520175.1 Nitrososphaeraceae archaeon | reverse complement strand
ATTACAAGCGAATTTAATGGAAAAGTTGAAACGCTATGAGATAAATGAACTGATAAAACTATATCATGATTATACAAAATCAGTCTATACATCATTAGACTTTTATGAAAAAATACTGATACCTGTATTATATAAGATAGGAGATCAATGGGAAAATGGAGAAATAGATGTTGCAACAGAACATGTATGTAGTAATGCAGTAAATACTCTAATTGATTTAATTAATCAAAACAATACAAAAAAAATTTCTAAAAGTTATAGAGATACTAAATCAATAGTATTATGTACTCCAGAAGGAGAGCTTCATAGTATAGGTTGTAAAATAATTGAATCGTTATTGCTTGAAAAAGGATATGAGGTTTATAATATTACTTCACCTCTTCCAATCAATTCTATTGAATCTTATTTGAATAATATAAAGCTAGGTCTATTACTTATTTCAGTAACTTTAGATGAGAATTTAGATTCAGTAATTAGATTCATAAAGGAAATACGTAATTCTTGTAATATTCCTCTTATTGTAGGGGGTAATGGAATAAAATCTGCATCAAGATCTCAAATTCAGTTATTAAAAAAATATGATAAAGTTTATTTTAATTTTGAAAAACTTGATAATTTAATTACTAATATAAAGATACTAATAGATAACTAGGATTAAGAATATGAAGTATATGGTATATATATAACATGTAAAGAGGAGATTCTATATTTCTTATTTATTAATAGATATGTTAATTATTGAATTATGGTTATTTTCGGTATATTTTATTTTAAAATTAACTAAACTTAATTCCAATCTCTATTAATAAACAAAAGTTATTTTATTTTATTTTCCTAATATTCTTATTTTATGAAATAGGTTATGTGAGGCAGCTATAACCAACCCAGCTACAATAGCTCCAATAAAATTACGTATAGCAACTAAAACATTTGGATAGTATAGATTAATCGAATTATCATATATTAAATATACACTATTTAATCCCCAGAAAATTAGTGTTATCCATCCTATAATACCGGCTACCAGGGAACCTAATCGTGCACCATCTTTGACAAAAAATAATGCAAATAGAATTCCAAAATACCATACAACGGCTAATATTATCCAAAGAGGAGTGAATAAATCATTTTTATTATCTAAAAAATAATACGTTCCTCCAATTATGCCTAAAGAAATCAATGAAAAAATTAATATTTTTCTATTAAGAGAATCAGACGTTTTTTGCTTTTTTATTATCTTAGTTTTTCTTACTTGTTCCTTCATAGCAGTTTTGATAGATTCTTCAAAGTTCATTAGTTTAATTGGAATTAACTTTTGGATTTCATTATCATGAACTACTGCTTCATGCTTTAAACTATCAATTAAAGGTCTAGCAAGAGATGCCTTTACAGGAGTAATCAAATCTACCCAATAAGAAGAGAGTCTAGGTGTTAAAAATGGGATAATAACAATTTTTAATGGTTTGTTTAGAATAGCTGAATATCTTTTCATCATGTCTACATAGCTAAGAATTTCTGGACCTCCTATATCAAAATCCTTATTAGCTGTATCCTCAAGTTCTATTGATTTTATTAAATAAGTTACCATATCGTCTACAGATATAGGTTGTGATTTAGTCAGTACCCATTTTGGACAAACCATTACAGGAAGCCTCTCTACCAAGTACTGTAACATTTGAAAAGAACCACCTCCTTGACCTAGAATAACAGCCGCACGGAATATTGTAACTTCAGCCTTAGAAGTCCTTAATATATCACCTACCTCCTTCCGACTCTGCATATGTTCAGATAAATCTTTATGTTTCATATCAATAAGACCGCTAAGGTAAATTATCCTTTTTGTATTTGTTTGTGAGGCTGCCTTAGCAAAATTTTCAGCTGCAATTCTGTCTCTTTTTGAGAACTCTTGCCATTTTTTTGTTGAGCCTTCCATAGAATGTATAAGGTAAAACGCTACATCCACTTCTTTTAGAGCTTCTACTAATTCTAAATAATTAGAAGCATCAGCTTTTACTACTTCAACAATATCTCTACTTAAATCAAAAAGTTCATAAATAATTTCAGGATTTCTTGTCATACATCTAACCTTATAATGTCCATTAGCTAATAGTCTTTTGACAATTCTACTTCCAATAAATCCTGTTGCACCAGTTACTAATATCCTTAAATTTTGTTTTGTATTTTTGCTATTGTACATGTATAATTCTACGTATATTTATTTTTTAAATAGAATTTCATTTTATATTTATGTGTATAAAAGGTTGTTGTCATCTTTTTTGACATTCTAAATTTATCCTTCTAATGAGACCTAAAATAACTATAACATACAGATTTAATTTCATTCTAAGAATATTGATTAAATATTTTAGACTCTTATTTTCATGGTAATAGATATAAATAAAAATGAATTTTCTTCTCTGTTTCCCTATATTTATTGTAAGAAAATTCATATCTATAATATGACTTCCTCTTTAAGCCTTAGTTTATTTATTCTTTGTTGGTTTGTACAACGTTTTTTAATTCGACCATCCTCCATACTATGAATCCAAATACAATACCGTATATTATGTGAAATCCTAAAGAACCTATAACTACAAGTGGATAAAGCCCTTGAAACTGATCTGCTATTCCAAATAGATATTGGTTTGGAGCAGATTCAGCAAAAGCATCTAATTTGGGTTGAATTATGAATATGGTTAGGGGTAGGAATAATACTATCCATAGAGAAACACCTAGTATTATTCCATAAGTTATTCCTCGCTTGAAATTAGAGGGAAACAATTTGTTCCAAAACAATGCTACTTGACCAAAAATATTACCTGCTACTGTACCTGTTGCAATATGTAATGCAAATCCAATATATTGTGATACAGCGGGATCATAGAAACCAAGAGAAGTTCCTATTACTGCAAAGAAAGTACCTATAGGTGTTTGTGATACAATATCAACAATAACTAATAATCCTGATATTGCCCAAGCAGATATAAATCCTGCAAATGTAGAATACAATATCAAATACTTTGAACTATGATCGAGTTTGGGCATTATTATAACATAAACTTTCTCATATAAAACAATTATATTATAACATAAACTTTCTTATAAAAAAGACATAATTATATAATATAGTGCCAACTAATATAATTAAAAGAATGATAACTATATAAAATATGTAGATCTGTTAAATTCTTTGAAAAAAACACATTAGATAAAATTATACAATTAAAAAAAGTTGACTAATAAAAAAGTGTGTATATTAATTTAGGTTATTAAATACAATATCTTATTTTGATATTATTTTGTTTCTATTTTACCAAGTAAAAATCTAAGTGAATCTTCTAAATCTGAACTAAAAAACTTGTAGTCTGTTGAAACTAATTTTTTGGGAATGACATAAGTATTTGTAGAAAGTACTTCCTTTGACATTTCACCAAATATCAATTTGGGTATATTTTGACTTATTGACATTGATAGTTTTGGATTAAATATCTTTTTGAGTATATCTGAAAATTCTAAATTTGTAACTGGATGTGGTGATACTATGTTAATAGGACCTTTAATGGAAGTATTTGTTATTGAATAAAAAATACTTTTTATCACATCTTCTATTGACACCCAACTGATGTACTGATCTTTATTTCCAATTGTTATTCCTAAACCTAATTTGAAAGGACTTAGTAATTTTTGTAAAATACCTCCTTTTGGAGTTAATACCACACCAAAACGTGTGTTGACTACTCTTATTCCTATCTCTGTTGCTTCTTTAGTAGCCTTTTCCCATTTTTGACATACTTCAGAGAGAAATCCTTTTCCAGGGTTGCTATCTTCTGCTAAATACTCATTAGGTCTATCTCCATAATATCCAATTGCCGAGGCACATATTAATAGCGAAGGCGGATGTGATAGCTTTGTTAAAGATTCAGATAAAAGTTTAGTACTTCCAACACGGCTATCAAATATTCTTTGTTTTTTTATGTCTGTCCATCTTCCAAATATGTTTTCTCCTGCAAGATGAATAATTATATCAAATCCCTCCAGTTCATAAGGATCTAATTTATTATATTGAGGATCCCAAAAAATAGTTTTTTTATCCTCTTTATTTGTTTCAGGAAGTAAATTCATATTGTTATTATTTGCCTTTCTTACAAGACGACTAATCTTGTGTCTACCTATACTAGTTAATAATGGAATAAGGGATGATCCTATTAATCCGTGAGAACCTGAAATAAGAATTCTTTTTCCCTTTTCCTGTGTTATTTTTTCAAGGAAAAGGTCATTAACTAAAATACGTGAACGATAAAGAAATAATTGATTCAAGTAATTTTGCATTCTCTTTTGTAAAATTTTAGATCCGATTTTACCAAATTTAGGCATATACTCTATTTTATCCTCTATAATACATTGATGAAATGAGTTTTGAGGTATAAAAGAATGAGTATGGACCCATTTTTTGAAGGGGCCTTTTATCATTTTATCTTGAAATTGTAAATTGTGAATATAACCAAAATGTTTAGCAACCCATTTGAAAGTTATTGGACCAAAATTTATATGGAAAATTGAAATAGCACCATTATTAATTCCTCCTTTCTGATCAATCAGATTCAAATTACTCCAAGGAGGAATAAGTCTTTCTAAAGCACCATTTCGTGTATGATAATCAAAAAGATTATGTATGTTACTGGTGATTAAAGATCTTTTTACGAATATATTTGAACTATTCTCATTAATTATTTTGATTCACTATATACAAAATATACAAGATAATTTATTTAATTATTATTATCATAATCGCTATAAACTAGGCACAATAAAGTCAAAATTTTCCACTATTTTAGTCCTAAAAGAAAAATTTGAAAATAACAATATCAATTCTGAACCAATACATAATTTAGCTTTAAATTTAGAAAAATTTTATATTTATAATTGATGTTCTATGTTTAACATAAAACTTCTACAATAAAAATAGTCGTATGGGTTGGTAAAGCTGTCAGAGGAGAACCATGAATTTTAAATAAATGATAAATTATCATTTTAAGTAAAAGATGTCTTTTATTCAATATTTGTTATTATTTTTTGGTTTTACATTATTTTTATATCTAAATAATTACAACTTTATTTATTCTCACATACATACCAATAATCAGATCGCCATACAAGAAATACTGGATCAACGTGACAAAATTAAAGTTCAATTGGGTATGATCAAGAAAAGATAAAAATAAATACTTTAACAGATCTTAAATTCAGTGTTTTAAATTCAACAACAGGAGAACACATTAAAAATTTCTTAGCAAGAGTAGTTATTACAGAAGCATCAGAAGTATTCGAATTTGATAATATAAAAGTGAATGGTGGTGATTTTTCTGTGAAACATTCTTTTGCTAATTATGGAACTCATCAAGTTATTTTAATGGTAGATACAAATTCTTCTATTATGCCAGCTGCATTTGACGTAATTGTACCTTCTTATCAATCATCATCTTCATCTCCATTTCTTGTAGATTCAGATAAATCAAAGTTAGATAAGGATAATACAAGTACGAAAAGTTTTACAACTTATTTAATTATTGGAGTAGGAGTTGCTATAAGTATTGGAATGACAATAATATTATTATCAATTTTAAAGAAAAAATAATAATTCTTGTACTTAAAATAGGATAGGCTTTATAGTATAATATATTCATTTTTATAGATCTTCTGTTGTTTTTCTGCTGCTAATAATAATAAAATATATAATAATCTTAAAAATATGTTCCTGCTATTAAATCTATTATTATAATTATAATAGAATCTTGTAGATAAGACATTTAAATAAAACCAACAATAAAAAGAATATTAATATAATGCAAAAATAGAATGTTTGTAGCTGTTATTGTTCTGTACTGTATAAGTTATTAATAAAAATACAAAATAAAGTAGTTATTATCAAATTAATTATTGTGCTAATACTAATTTATATTTGTATATTATCTTAAATTGTCCAACTCTAAAATTGTAGCAAGTACTATCTTTGTTATTGAAGTTAAGTATTTTATATTCAAGGTATCTGGAGTATCCGAAGATTTATGATAATTGGGATTCTTTGTTACTCCTCCATCATGTATTCCTATGACTGTATGACCAAATGCTTCGAAAGGAATAAAATCACTATTTTCAAGTTTAGACAATATAGCTTCTAGATTAGTATAATTAGAAGCTATTTGCTTTATGAACAAGGCTATTGTTTTTGAATAATTATCATTTTGTACATATTTATTGCCAACATCATATTCTAAACTGACTTTATTTGTTTCATTGGAAGGTGTATAGCCAAGCATATCAAAGTTAATGTAGAGATCTGTAGTTTTGGTTCTATTGTTCTTATCTATATATTTCACATAACTACTTGATCCCCATAGACCTTGTTCTTCTCCTGAAAATAATACAAATTCAAGGTTAAATTTTAAATTTAATGGGGAAAGAATACGTACAAGTTCTAAAAGAGCTGATACTCCACTGGCATTATCATCAGCTCCCGGAGCTCGAGTATTAGTATTATTGAGAACTTCTGCTCTGCTATCATAATGTGCTCCAATTATGATAGTTTTATTATATTGATGAGAAGATGCTGAACCTTGTTTACTACTACAAATAATATTTTTTAAATTAAAAGTTTGATTTTGATCAATTTGAGTATAATTGTGAAAAAATACTCTACCATCGCACAAGTTTTGAAGTTCACTTTTAAGCCAATATGCAACATCTTCAATATAACTTGATTTAGTATTTCTGGTATGAAAAGATGATAAAATATCTATCCGTTCTTTGAGTTTAGTTGAATTAACTTGATCTAATATTAAATCGGTTTGTATTTTAATATCATCATCATTATTATTATGTAGATGTGTGATGTCAGGAAGACACGCTATTATAGAAATATTGCATAATAAGGTAAGATTAAGATTATTTTCTATCTCAGCTATAGTGGTATAATTTACAATAGTAATATCTGATAAAGTAGCAACATATAAAGCAATTATTATTGACATCAATAACCATAACAAGTTGTATTTTTGAAATGACAATTATGACTTATATTTTAATACTTCTATCTCTTTTAGGCTTTAGGGCAACATGAATCATCTACTTCATTGTTGTAACCATTTAGGTCTACTTCAACAAATATGGTTTCATTTTTCTTTGCAGCAGCAGCAATCCATCTTTTTAATTCATCTTTCCAATCTATTTCATTCTCGTCGCCTCTATTATTTGATCAAAAACATCAACAAATTTTGTATAAAATTCACCTACTTTTGTCATTGCTCTAAAATTCTTATCTTCCTTTAACCCAATAGCAAATTCATTTCTGTCTTTGTTTGTATATATACGAATCCGTGATTTCTGACTCTGATTGATATTATCATTATCATTATAATTATTATTTTATCTTTCATCTCAGTTTCGGTCGTATGCTATAGAAATTTCAATACAATTATCTTTGTCAAAACAAATAAAAAATATTTAAAAAATCGTTGTAGCAGATTCAAGGTAAAATTAAAAATATCTATATGAAAATTGGCTTTACCAAAATACCTTATACATTCTCGATTACTAGGTATCTTTAATATATTAGAAATTATTATACGAGTATTGAGTAAGGATACCACTCATAAGGAATTACACATCAAAGAAAGTAATTATATCCGGGATATTATATTCGGTTTTGGAGATGGTATAAACACCTCTCTAGGAATTGTTGCCGGAGTAGGAGGAGCTTTAATAGCAGCTGATGTTGTTATTCTTGCTGCATTAGTAGGAATGTTCACAGGTGCAAAAGCAATGGCAGTCCAGAATTATCTTGCAGTAAAGTCTCAGAGGGAAATATTAGAATCAGAAATAAAGCGTGAAGAATTAGAGATAAAAAATATGCCTAATGAAGAAAGAATGGAGATCGAAAATATATACCGTGCCAAAGGATTTGAAGGAGAGCAGCTTGAGAATATTGTAGAAAAAATAACATCAAACAAAGATGTCTGGCTCAAGACCATGTTGACGGAAGAATTAGGACTTAATCTTGACATTCTTGGTAGTCCCTTGAAGGGTGCATTAGTGATGTTTGGATCTTTCCTATTAGGTGGTATCCTCCCTATTCTCCCTTATTTTGTAGTCAAAGCTGGAATTATATCTTCAATAACTGCTATTGGAATAGCTATTGTCATTAGTGTTTTCTCTTCTTTCATAGTTGGTGCATTAAAGGCTCGTATGGCAAAGAAAAATTGGATCAAAGGGGGAATAGAAATGGCGGGGCTAGGAACAGGTATAGCATTAGTAGGTTATGGTTTAGGAGCTGAACTTGCAAAAACAGGAATCGTAAACGTTCCATAAATGATACTTTAACAACCGATTTTTGACATCCAAATATATCATAACGTAATCTAGTGATTTATTTTATTCAGATAATCTCATATTTATTATAAGGTAAAAAATGGGCATTGCTGGACCCATTTATTAATGTAATCTTATTTAAAAATATATATATTACTTTCATGATTATGTTTGTTGCATCTTAGTTTTCAAATTATATATCTTTTGCATAGTAGGTTGTATATCTATATGGACTTTTTTCATTATTTCAGCCGGAGATGAATTCTTGTCTATCATAGAGTAAAGTTTATAGAAATCATCCTCTAATTTTCTTACATCATTCAGTTTAGCCTTATCCAATCCAATAAATGATTTCAAATACAGCTGAAATAGGGTATTGATTTTCATCGCAAGAGTTTTCGCAGTTTCATGTTTAGCATAATTCATGATGGTATGGTTTGTTGAGAAGAGTGGATTTTTACTATCATTATTATTAACGTTAACATTAGAGTTTTCTGGATTATTAAAAACATTAGTAAAAAATGAACTTTCTAACTTATCAATGGATTCATTACTAGCATTATTATTATTATTATTATTATTAGAATTTGTTGGTATAATGTATAAAAGATTAGACATATTTGTAAGATCAAAGGTTAGATCTATGGAATCTGCGTAGTTTCTTAAAACTTCATCTACAAGTGTAACAACTACTAAAGCATTAGAAGTGATATTTAATTTTGATATTTCCTCATTATATCTTTTAGCAAACTCTCCATCATTAGCAACATCCTCATCTGCATAAAATGTTTCATAAACCAGTCTAGCAGCATCATCAGAATGGTCCATAGATAAAGTAACATTGGATGGATAATTTTTCATAGCTAACTCTAATTCTGTTTGTGTTTTCTCTATTAAACTTAAAAGGTATATAGAATCATCAGATTCAAAGCTATGTCCAAAAACTCTAAACTGTTGGGGACCTACTAATATAAAGAATATGGAAATTATAAATATACATGGTTTAATCAAATTATATCAACTTAATTTTGATATCAGTCAAGTAAATTTGTATAAAATAATATGTGTAAAAGATTTTTAATTATTTAATTAGTTATTCTAATGTGAAGTAATTGACAATAAT
>DATDKD010000198.1:0-26126 GCA_036520175.1 Nitrososphaeraceae archaeon | reverse complement strand
CCTGATTGTCAATATATGCGCAGATTCAGAATCTACTGAACTAGGCAGACTTCTTGTATTAATAAATGCAATAAGAAAAATTATAACGGGCTTTAGAGTGACGATAATACATAAATTTTACTTATTATTATTATTATTATTATTATTTATAATTTACAATAGATAATCAAAGTTAAATTTAATTAAATAACATGCTATTTCATTGAAAATATGTAGAATATAAATAAACAAAAAACAACATTTGAACTAGATTATATAAAACCTTTGCACTATTTGTAAATTTTTACTAAAAAAGTAGTTAAGTCTATCAAAGAATTCATTGTTTGTTTATTTGTATCGATCATTATAGCTTTGCTTATTTCTTTACATCTCTGAATTTGAGAATATTTCTTAAAAATATATCCTTTGTTAAGTATAAACAAACAATTCTAGGCTAGCCGACTAATTCGATATACTCTATTATCTATTTCAATCTTTGAAAATTTAAAAATTTGATATAATTACTGAGAATGCAAAAGAAAAAGCTAGAGATTGGTTTAAGAGGATAGAATATGTGGTGAAGGAGGAGAACCCAAATATTAAATTCTTAACGAGAGTTATATTAACAGGAGTCGCTGTTTATGGTGAAATATTACAATATGCAGAACAAAACAGTATTAATTTAATAGTCATAGGGACAAAAGGAAAATCAGGATTTAAAAAATTATTATTAGGAAGTACAGCTTCTGATATAGTCACATATTCAGATTGTCCAATTTCAGTTACAAAATAGATATTTTGACAATTATATATTATTTTATTATTTGATACTATTGAATACAGCATCCTCTACTAAATTATATAGTCTTCTGGACTTGAAAAGATTTTAAAAGCTGTGAAAATCCTATTTCTAATCTATGAGTAGTAGATTATTAAAATAAATAAAAAATATTATCTTACTCAATGTAATGCAATTTTTTATTAGTATATTTTTCATGTAATTTTTAATTATAAAATTCTGCTTTAATATCAATCAAGGACTACGCATGTATTTTTCTATTAATCCTGTTTATTTTACTTTTACAAAAGCAGAGGTGTCCTAACAATAACACACCAAATTTCATTATTTTACTACTAAAACCGGGCAGTGAGCAAAAGTTACAATATCTGATGCGACGCTTCCCAATAACATTCTTTTAAAACCTTTTCTACCTCGATTTCCAACTACTATTAAATTAACATTCTCACTTTCAGCATGGTTTATTATTATAGAACTTACTTTTAATGTAGGATCGTCGAGGATGTACGTTTTAAATTCAATATTTTTATCTTTTTGTTGAATTAGTTTTTCAATATTGCTTAGCCACTCCTTAGCTTGTTTCCTTTTTCCTTCATGCTCTTCTAATCCAAAGGTAGGTGCTGTAAGAAAGGTTGATAGATTAAGTTCTATGACTGTAACTACAATCAATTGTACATTTGCTTTTTGATTAATTGCTATATTGTTTATGGCATATTCTGCTGCTTTCATAGATTTCTCTGAACCGTCAATTGCTATTAATATTTTGAAAAATGTGTTAGTATCGGTAGACATATTAAGCTCGGTTATCAGATATGCAAAATCATTACTATATATCGTTTTCCTTAACACATATCAACATATTCTTGTTTATAGATATTTCATTTTGTTATTTGAGATAAATTTCATCAACTGAAATACTAAAAATGTTTTTATATTTTTATAATACCATTTAAAAACAATAAATTAAATTATTATATATATAGTATTTGAATTCAACTAAATTTATCAAGTTCTAGCTTAATTTTCTTTTTAATTGTTTTCCAATTTTCTATATTTAAAAATATTATTTCTTTTTCTAATCTCACCTTTGTATTTCTATATTTTTTTTCTAGTATCCCAATTTTTTTACTAATTTCTTCATAAACTTTTTGAAGATCTTGGTGATCTTTAATTAAATTATTACATACATTGATACAGTCAATTGAAATTTTATAGTACTTATTTTCAATTTGAGTATTTAAAGAGTTTATCTTTTCTTCATTTTCTTGTTTTTGAAAAGCTAACCAATTAAGAATAACCTCATTATCTGCAACTTGTTTTTTATCATTGTAATTATTGTTAAAAAGTTTTTTATTTATCATGCTGTATTATTTTCTTATAGCATAATATAGATTTTAAAAATATTCTGATTTTACATTATGCCTATTAAATAAAAAAAATTCACGGTATATTCAGTAAATATGAAATAAAATTCACCATTTGATTGCTGTTATATCTTATATTGTTGATCAGCATATTTGATCATTTTTATTCATAACTCAAATCCTTTTTATTGTTGTATTTGTAATAAAAAGATGTATTATTCTGTTCTATTGCAATTATTATTTTACTTTTTGTAATTATTTACTTCCAATTCATTTGTTAAGTTTTGGAATTCTTCCTTCCTTTTATCACTGAAGAATTGAAATACTAAGGCTGCTGCTGTTAAAGTTAAACCTACTACAATTCCTAGAGTAAATAATTCACAACCCAAATTCTATCAATTATATTTACAGCATTCTACTATTTTAATTTAATTGGAAAACGATTTAACTGATTATAATATCTAGGCTATTGATAATCACGACTTTCGTAATAAATAAAAAGTATTATTATTTTAAATCATTAGTTTAAGATTATATCAGAAAGCACACGTACTATTATTATTAAATTATTTCATAAATTAAATAATGCTTTGTTTTAGAGATATACTATTTAGTTGACTCCTATTTAAATCTCAACTTTTAATAATAATAAGTATTGAGAAAAGATATAGACAACACAATTAAACACATTTAATTTTCTTTTAGTTTGAAAAGTTATGTATTTTTATTATTATTTATTGACTAATATGTTATAATTATTAGCATAATATGTGAGAAATTTGATTCATTTAAGAATTCCTCAACTATGAGACAAACTTAATATCATCCTTACGAAAATTACTTATAGAGTTTTTGCCCAATAAAAGGTTATTACTTGCGAGACAATAAAAAAATAACTGATGATCATAGCAATTGGCGAACCTCTTCAAGAGTAGCAGATTATTTAAATCGTGTAGATAAAATCCCTCATAGAACAGAAGGAGAACTTTTATTATGCGAATTCATATCAAATAAAACAAGAAGAATTCTTGATTTAGGAACAGGAAATGGAAGATTAATAAAATTACTAAAAGAAAAAATACCAACTGTAGAATCTGTAGCAATAGATTTTTCTCCTCCTATGCTTAATGAATTCAGAAGAGAATTTCTAAATGATGACACAATTAAGATCATAGAACATGACTTAACTTATCCCCTTCCAACGGATTTAGGAAAATTTGATGCTATTATTTCTAGTTTCGCAATACATCATTTAATGCATAATCGTAAAAGAAGCCTTTACTCAGAAATATTTTCTATTCTAAAACAAGGAGGTATTTTCTGCAATCTTGATCATATTTCTTCAGAATCTAAAAAACTAAATCAATATTTCAGAAAAGTAATGGGACAAAGACCTATAAACAAAGAACATGGTAAAAGATTAACTAAAATCAATATTCAATTGGAATGGTTATTGGAGATAGGATTTGTAGACGTAGATTGCTATTGGAGATGGTTAGAATTTGCATTGTTGATAGGATTCAAACCCTACACCTGATTAGTAATAATGTAATGGAGGTCATCTTTTCTCTTCAAATTGATAGTAATTCCAGTTTATATTTAATCGAATATGATAGTGTTATGCAGAGGATATTGCACAAGAATTAGGACCAGCCTCTAAATCTGCCATTTCTATTTCATCATGTGGAAGCATTTTTTTGTTAATTGATATTATTGTTCTATAGTTCCCAGGTCTAGGTTGTACTGTGTCTGCTACATAATCAATAAATTCATCCTTAGTCCTAGAAAGAAGTTTTACTCTTTTCTTTATTGTATCAAGTGTTTCTAATATTGGCACTCTATGTTTCAAAGCAATGGATGTTCCATTAAAATGTGCAGGAAGAACAACGGTATCATCTGGTAATTGAAGGATTTTTTTATGATAAGTATCATATAACAATTCAGCAAATTTCTTGGCTTGGTCTCTTAAATCTGGTCTTCCTATACCATCAACAAATAAAGTATCTCCAGTAAATAAATAAGAATTTGTAGAATTTTTATCATTTACATTATTGTTATTATTATCATTGGAACTATACTCAAGAATAAAAGACATGCTACCATTCGTATGACCTGGTGTATGAATAGCTCTCAGTGAAACTTTATCATCTATATCTATTTTATCTTCACCTTTGACATACATTATATTTTTAAGTTCTGTTTTACTAGTGTCATAGTCTTCTAAAGAGCTAAAATATAGTCGAATTTTTTCCATATTTGTTTCTGTTGTTAGAGTTTTGACTAGTTTTACAATTCCAGATACGTGGTCTGCATGTTGATGAGTATCAAGTAATTGTGTTATTTGCAATTTATTATCTTGTGTAATTTTTAAAAAAGCGTCATAAATTTCATTACTTGGATCTATAACTGTTGCTGTTTTATCTTTTTTTGACGATATAATATAACCCATGCATCCTTTTGATATTCTTCTAATTTGCCATATTTTAAATGGAGCTTCTTTAGGAACAGGAATCTCTGCAACATCGTAGACTTTATTCCACCCAGCCATTCCTCCTTTTACGCTTTTTACATTATACCCTAATTGATGTAGTATCTTTGCAGCAATCATTGATCTATGCCCATGGGCACAAACTGTAACAATTTCCTTTTCTTTAGGAATTTCTTTGAACAAATTAGGATCATTCATGAATAAGCGATCAACAGGAATTAATTTAGGATTATTATGGTTTTCATAAGATATTCTCCATGCCTCATACTCTTGAGGGGTTCGAACATCTAAAAGAAAAATATTTTCATTATTATCTATTTTCTTTTTTAATTCCTCGGGATCTATTTCTTGATTCCCTTTTATGGCTTTGCTATACATATTCTATCATATATAATTAATCATATTTGTAGGTTTAAACCTAATTAAACAATATAGTCATTATTACAATTTAATACATTGAGTATGGTTTTCATGTACCCAATTAGCTACTACACTATTCTTCAAATAAAAAGGATAGTAGAGTGGATATAGTTGGATATACTATCTCATGGTTACATTACTATATTTTCTATCCTATATAGGAAAGGTTTTTGTCGTCAAATTTTTTGATTTGAGTAAAACTTGTTTCAAAGTTATTATTGGATATCATTTGTAATTGTGGAAATGCACCTAATGGATTATATGCAAATTTGGTTGTTGTATGATCTTTTCCAAACATATCAAAACATAATTTATAAGTCATTTTTCTCACTTTATTTTCATCTATTATCCCTAAACTGTGTAAGTATTCATGAGCCAAAACTGCAAAAACATAAGAATTGTATTCCTCCTTCGATTTTGTATTTTTTATATAGTCTAATATATATCGATTAGCAACTATGATATTTGAACCTAAAACATGATATGCTCCTAGACTACTTGGCATTCCTTGTAGTATTAAATTTAGTCCGGTTCTGTTCATTTTAAAAACAGTAGATATAGAAGTTTTTACAAATTCAAATATCTCTTTAAAATCTTCTAGTTGATTTAACTTATTTTTATTGTTTTGTATTTCTAAAACTTTTTGGTTTATTTTTTATATCTCCTAGATATAGGAAGGTCATTCGATTTAATAAATTTTTGTTATTGATAATGAAATAATATTAAGATGAATTATATTCAAAATTGTATATAATAAATTTCTTTTTCTAATCCATTTGCTTAATATTAATTTTAACAGTATATTAATCAGTTATAAATAATATTCTGTACATATAATACAAATTTTATTTTATTCTGACTTACGGCCAGTGATTAATAAATTATATCTACTACTACAATATATAAAATAAAATTTAATTAGTGATAATTATCTAACTGTAAAATATCTTGTAGTATAATATTACATATGTCTAATAATAATCAAAAAAGAGTAGTAGTCATTACAGGATCTAGTAGAGGAATAGGAAAAGCGATTGCCAAGGAATTTGCAAAAAATAATTATTCTGTTTTGTTGAATGCAAGGGATGAAAAAGAACTAATAGAAACAGTACAAGAAATAAAAAATGAAATTAGTGACCCAAATCAAGTTGCATATCTAACTGGAGATATTTCAGAAGAAAAAATTTGCATTTCTTTAATTGAAGAAGCTATAAACAAATTTGGGAGAATCAATGTTTTGGTTAATAATGCTGGTATCAGTGGACCATCACAAAGAACAAATAATATAACATCCAAAGATTGGGATTATGTTATAGGAGTTAATTTAAGAGGAACATTTCTTTGTACAAGAGAAGCATTAAAGTATATGACAAGTGGTAGCAACAACAACAATAATAATATTGATCATGTAAAAAGTAATAATAAAGATTTTGATTATGGTTTAAACTTTTCTATAATTAATATTTCATCAGTACACGAATCTATACCTATGCCATATTCTGCCCCTTATTCTGCATCAAAAGGAGGTATGGAAATGCTTACTAAGAATATAGCATTAGAAGTAGCTGAAAAAGGAATACGAATAAACGGTATTGCACCTGGTGCAATAAATACACCTATGAATAAAGATATTATGGAAGATCCACAAAAGAAAAAACAAGAGGAAGAAAAAATTCCTATGCGAAGAATAGGAGAACCTGAAGAAATTGCCAAAGTAGCTTTCTTTTTAGCTTCAACTGATGCAAGTTATATTACAGGTACGACAATTTACGTTGATGGTGGCTTGACACTATCGCAATAAATAAAACAGTATAAATAATCATTAACTTTTGGTTTGGTATTATGACAATTGCTACACACTAAAAGAATTATAGTATATTATTTTTCATTTACTATTAGATAAACAACAGCTTATGAATTTCATGTCAATGGAATAAGTTAAAGTTGTATCAGTAAATGAAAGACCATAGAAGAAAGGTAATATTTATACTTAAGAAACTTTGAAAAAGGAAGTACAAAATTAATGAGAATAATTCTACCACTTTTCAAATAAAATATTTCGACAAAGTGACATAAAAAAACCTAGATTAATAATATACTTTTTTGATAATTTGTTGTTGTTAATTTACTTTATTTCGCGAAGAAAAATTGTTAATTTTGCATCCACCTTTAATATAATATCTTGAATAATGAATTAGAGAATTGATCTAGTTTCTACCAAAAATAAAAAAATAATGATAATAGATGATGATATAGACATCACAAGTTTATTTTCAACATTTTTAGAATACAATGGCTATATTAGAGATGCATATACTAATCCTGTTGAAACATTTCATAATTTGAGAAAAAATAGTCACGGTTTAATTATACTTGACTTGAAAATGCCAAAGATGAGTGGAATGACATTATATCACAAAATAAAAGAAATTGATAATAACGTAATAATTTGTTTTACTACAGCAGATATAAACTATATTGAAGATTTGCGTAAAGGTATTATTGATATTGAAAAAATTGTTTTATACAAACCAGTATTATTGAAAGACCTGAAAAATAAGATTGATTCACTTTTATCAGCCAAACAAGATGGTAAACAACTGACTAGGGGTATATGACATTAGTAGTAGTTTTTCAATAATTTTATTTATCTACAAAAATTTTTTACTAAAATATTATAAATAACATAAAGGATTATGAGTTCCAATCTATAGAACTGCTATCACAAATTATAGAAAATACATTCAATGTAAACTAAAATGATGTTTGCAGTTGTTATTTTCAGAACAGCAATTGTTACACTATTAATTGTATTTGTAATAAAATGGCTTGGAAACAAGGATTTAGGTCAATTAAGAACTATTGAATTAATAATAATCTTAGGATTAGGAAATGCAGTTAGTGAGCCTATGTTAAATCCTACTGAGACTTCTATACCTCAAGGATTTACTGTTATTATTTTAGCAATAGCAATATTCAAAATGTATGACTATTTAACTACAAGATATAAGAAATTCAGTAAAATGATAGTCTCAAAACCAATTTTGTTAGTAAAAGATGGTAAAGACTCTATGATGAAGGCTAGAATTTCAGAAGAGGAATTTGAATCCTATTTGAGGTTAAGTGGTATCGATGATATTTCTGATATGGCTTTTACTAAGAAATTATCTCAAATTATTTTATTTTATAGGATAAGGTATGAGCAATGAATATCACTGTAAAGAAGTTGAGATAAATAAATAAATTTCTTATCTTAACATCTATTTTTAATATTAATATATCAATAACTATAATTACGATAAAATTTTCATCAACATTAAATAATATATTTAAAATATATTATTACAAAAACAATTCTTAAGAAAAATAGTCTTAATCTTATCATAGCCTCTAGTGCAGATGCTATTGGCTATGGTAATTCACTAAACAATAATGTCCAATGATTTTATAAGATTTTTATAAGGTTATACAAGTCCAAAGTAAGGAAGTATCTGAATTTCATTAATCATAGCATTCTATATTGCTCTAATGATATGATGATGGCTATGGATTTTAATCGTTCTGAAAAGTTAGAACTAAGTCTTTATTCACAAGGTTTCCGATCTACAGAAAAAGATTATACAAATGAGTAATACAGTAAAGGGCCAACCTTCAAAAACTAATTTCAAAGGAGAATGACAAATAGTATAAAGAGAATGTATAAATCATTGTGTCACTTTCGATATTACGTTTCATTATTATACCATAGAACAATAAAAAAAGCAGTTGATTTACAAGATTTAATTTTATGAATTAACATTTTTGATATTACTAAAAAACAAATACCAGGAATTATATACTATAGAGTACTTAATATAATATGTCAAATCTTATAGTGGAATCATATCTACATTCAACAGTAAATACAATTTTAGAGGACATTGCTAAAAAATATTCTATTGATACATCAAAAGAATATTTAACTGAAGATATGCCTATTAAAGAAATAAAATTTAGATATAGAACATATACTGAATGTGTTAGAATGTTATATAAGAATGCAGGTTACCTAAAAGAAATTTAAATATAGATTCATTAACCTTGATACGGTATGTGCAATGGATAATGTAAATAATATAATTCAGCTTTTATAATGTTCAGCAATGTTAATTCAGTATGTAGAATATAAAATGTTTATTATGAATTATTAAATAATATTTTTATTTAATAAAAGTGAGAGATAAGAAAATCTTGGATAATAGAATTGCTTTAAATAAATATCATTTTCCTGTACCAAAGAATTCTATTCAAAGAATAGATCGAAGTACATCACCTGCTCATATAGGAAAGTTAAGAAATGCAATAGACTTTATAGTTCCAGAAAATACCCCTGTACTCGCAGCAGCCGATGGAATAATAACATATGTTAAAGATGACTCGAATATAGGTGGTCCAAACCCTGCTTATTGGAACTTTTCTAATTTTATTTCAATTATGCATAAGAATAACGAAACGTCAAGATACGATCATCTCAGATTTAATAGTTCTAATGTAAAAGAAGGACAAAAGGTTAAACAAGGAGAAAAAATTGCCGAAGTAGGGATGACTGGTTATACATATATTCCACATTTACATTTTCAAATCTTAATATTTATTGGTCCTAATATTTGGACAGATTTTGATACAATAATAGTTGAAGATTTTTTAGATTCATAAATAGTAGATAAGAAATGGAGAAAAATAAAATAAAGTTTTAAATGCTGGGAGGAGATTAATTACCAGTATTAACTAATACAATATATATAAAAAATTGATCTACAATTAGATAATGATTTTTCAACTATAGCAAAAATAAAGAAAAACAAAAAACATAAAGTAGTAACAAATAGATACAATAAGTTAAATAACAAATAAGACTTACTTTTATATTTATATTTCATCATACTCATCAAAAGATTTTGCCTTAGATGTTTCATGTATTCGCATCATGACATTGTTGATATAACCTTTTTTATTTATGATTCCTTTATCAGATAACAATTCTACTAATGTATCAATTTTAATACTTAATTCTTCTATTTGTTCTAATTCACTTGATTGTACTACTTCTTTGGCTTTATTTTTCTCACTTTTACGATCTGGTAATGTGTTCTTTTTTGTAGGTTTATTCGTCAAAAGATATCTTATCTTATAATAATTGAGTATTTAAGCACTATTTTATTATAATCTAAATTACTATAACTTTTCTATAAAAAATACTTAATAAATATACTAACCAGATATTTATAGCATCTTAATGAATACACAGAATAAGTCATCAACAAAAAATCATATTAGAAATGAAAAAATTTATAGGATAAAAATCTTTAATGATTCAATAAAATTTTATCTACCTAGAGTTGAAGGTTATAATGACATAATCAAAGATATAACATTAAAATATGGAGCCTTGTCAATTTTTGAGTTTGATGGTTATTTTGAGGGAAAATTTGAACCCACTAAATATATACGAGTAGAAATACATACTAACGATGTAAATACAGAAAAGATGATTGAATTTGCTAATGAGGTAAGAATTAAGTTAAAACAACAGAGCCTTGCATTTGAATTTAATAATAATCTGATATTAGTTGAATCAGACAATTAACAGATTAAATCTATTAGTATAATTTTTGAACTCTTTACATATACACGTATAATCATTTAATCATATATCCCTAGTGAAAAATTTTCAATCACTTTACTTATAATATGTTTTCCTGATAATAACTTATATTTTCTATAAATATAAGATTCTTTTGAGTTATAACCAATTTCCGTAATTCTTTTGTAGGTTTCTAATTTATTTTCCAAGATAATCATACCTATCCCCTTTTCACCTTTTCTTATTTCATATTTGATTTTATTGGGAAGGTTTTTCAAATAGATGATAGAGTTTGCCTCTGCAAGAATTTTTCCTCGATCTTTTGTGATTATATTTATTTTCCTTGTTATAATATTATTTTTTTCAATTTGTTGTATAATTACTATCTTAGTTAACGAATTAGATAGAATTTGTAAGAATAGTTCTGTTGTACCATTATTCATTAAAAGAATCTTTTCAAAATAATTTAACTTAATACTACTCCTCTTTTCGAGTTTTAAAATATCATTTAAAATAGTAGAATTAGATTTTACATTAATAATGAACATATACGTTTAATTAATTAATATTAAACCTAAAATATATTATATTGTTCAATAATATATCGACATACAGTCAGTAATACTGCAAATGATATAGTTATTAAACTCAAAATTTTTAGTGAACGTTCTAATTTGTTTGTATTACAATCAACAATATCGTGCGGTTTTCTTTTTAGTTCTTTATATTTTCTAGAAATTCTTATTTCTACATATGCGACCAAAAATGCGATAATAGATGCAATTAAGGATAATATAGAAATAGAATTAGTTTGAATAACAAATCCTGCTAGTAAAGGGAGGCTACCCCATGATATCGCAAACCAAAAATTATTATGAAAGAATCCGTTAAATAATTCAAAGTTATAAGCAAATAAAAAAAAGCCTTCTATAATTGCAATAATTAATAACAATGGAGTAAATGTAATAATATAATAAATACCCAGTAAATAGGACACAGAAAGTCCCCCCATTACCATCAATCTCAATTCCAAGGTGGAAAAAAAATTACCCCAAGGTTTAATTTTTTTGGAACCTAGGTTATCTGCAGCGTGAGCTGCAACACCAAGACCTAAAAAATAAATAATAAAGATGGATAGAGCTCTATCCCAAGCTATAGATTCTGAAAGCATTGACCCTATTATTGTAAAAGAGATACACATTCCAGTATATGGAAGAAATAACATTCCAATAAAAGCCCTGAATTTCAAAGGCCCAAACCGTGGAACGAACCATTCATTTATACGAATAGATTTAGAGTTATTGTCCTTCATATTTTAAAAGCAGATATCATTGCGGAAGTTCCGCCTGTATAATATTTAACATCCAAAGATTGAAACCCTTTCTTTTCTAATGCTATTTTGAGATCGTTAGTCCATGTACTCCGTTTTATAACTTCATCTAAATTATAAAATACGTATTTCCAGGGTTTAATAATTTGGCCAGCCAATTTTAGAATATTAAAATAGGAATTCCATAGAAGTCTCATTATTTTATTCAATGGATATACAAAATCACTGAAAATAACTAATCCACCTTTTTTGAGTAGACGCCATATTTCATCAACCATAAGAGAAATTTTTGCGTATTTAGCCAAATAACAAGATACTATACAATCAAAACTTTCTGATTTAAATGGTAATAATTCTGCCATGGAATTAACCAAAAGTGAATATCCTTTTTTTGCTTTAGCATTAGATATATAGCTATATGTTAAATCAACCCCAATAAGGTCTTTGTATGGTATCTTAGAAATGAAGGACGAAAAAATTCCTGTCCCACATGCAACATCTAGTATATATTTATGTTCTGGAGTTATATATTTAGCGATATTTTGTTTCCACAATGAATCTTTTCCAAATGTAGTATATTTTACTATTCGATCATAGCTAGCTGCATTTCGATTAGAAAAAAAACTTTTTGCGATAGATTGCACATCGTTAATCAATTTTGGTTCACTATTATATTCGCTTATATTATAATTGACTTATATAAAAATATTCAAGCTTTGAAAAATTCCAATTTATTAATTTCTATTTATGATAAATTTTCATTTTTATACAATCACAAAAAATCATTCTGTTAAGTTATTATAAACTTTTATATGTTGTATATAAATATTTTCACTAGAAAATCATTTATTTAAAATTGACATCCTTAGTATAATAATATAAATAAAATCCCTATTTAACAACATTACTTCTAAATTAGTTATAAAATTTAAAACGATTAAAAAAATTATATGGAGAGAATATCAATTATAATAACATACTATTTTCAAATTTAATAGAATAAATTAGTAATTATAGGCACATAAATCTTTAACTCTATACTAATATCGGATAAAATTTATTGATTACAATAAAAAACGAATTGCTTATATATTTATTATAACGAACTGAGTTAATGAATAGGTATTACATTTTGTTACCGATTATAATGAGTATGACTATTATCATACCATTATTTACTTTACTAGCATACGCACAGAAAAATGCAACTATAAGTCCTAACTGCGGCACAGAGGAAGGCTTCGAAGTCACTCTTGAAACAGATGGATTTGGACCAAGAAGTAATGTACATTGGGATTTGGTTGATACAAAAAATAACACCATTGCACTCTCGGGTTATTTTACAACAAATAGTAGCGGTGGTTTTGAAGAACGTACATATGTTGATGATATTAGCAGTGGAGATTACAAAATAAAGTTCTTTGATGATGCGGATACAAATGATAAACCAGATGCAAATAAGACAGCACTTTCTCTAGACTTTTCTATACCATGCAAAAGCCAATAATGACAACATAATAAAATGGAGGTTAGTGAAAGAAACCTATGAAAACCAGTATTTTGTCTATCAATTCATTTATTGGCATATTATTATCATCAATTCTCTTATTTTTATCAATAGCAAGTATTTCTAACGTTCATGCTGCAACATCTGATTTTAACTTTGCAGCTGTAGGAGACTGGGGTTGTAATTCCAATACCGATGCAACTGTTAAAGGAATAGCCAATACAAAAACTACAAATAAGCTCGGAGCGGCTGAGCTTGTGTTAGGTTTAGGAGATTATTCTTATCAACCTACAGCAAATTGTTGGCTCAGTAAAGTTGCATCCATAGATGATAATATGAAAATTACTATAGGAAATCATGAAAATTCTGCCAAAACTGGATTTAACCAATATAAAAAGTCATTTGGTCTAACATCGAATGCGTACTATTCATTTGATTTTCAGAACGTTCATTTTATAATAATGAATACTCAAACCCCATATATAGCTGGTTCTTCACAATATAATTTTATAAAGAGTGATTTAGCAAAAGCAGCCAACAAAGCTAATACTAATTGGATAATTGTAGTCATGCATGAACCTTTTTACACATCACCTACAAGTTGCAAAATTAAATCATGTCAAGGTATAGGTAATTTGCGAGATATTTATCATCCACTTTTTGATACATATAAAGTAGATTTAGTTCTAGGAGCACATCTGCATGATTATCAGAGATCATTTCCATTAGAATATAATTCTGCAAGTAGTTCAAAACCTATTATGACTAGTAAAATTCTGTCAAAATATAATGATCCTAAAGGAGAAATATATGTAATTGTAGGTACTGGTGGAATCAACTTCCACAAGATTATAGGTAAAAACTCATACATAGTAAATCAACAAAGTTCTTTTTTTGGTCACTTAAATGTGGATATAACTAACAAAGGACAAGTACTGACTGCTAAGTTTATTCAAAATAATGGAAAAGTATTTGATTCATTTTCGATAACAAAATGACAAATACAACAAATAAATTTTTTTGTAATTTCTTTAGCTAAATGAAGTATTAACTTTAAATAGATCCAATCAATTTATGACAAAAACTTATTTACAAACTTATTTTATAGTTCATGAATATCTCATTTTCGATACGTTAAGTTATTTTAGAATATAACTTCAATTAAAAAATTAAAAATTTGATGTACGCCTATGACTTTATTTAAAATATTAATTCTAATGCATAATAAATTAGTAAAACATCTAGTACGAAAATAATGTTTAATATAGATAATTATTTTTTACTTATAAGAATCTTTTTCATAATCAAATTTAAAAACAGATAGATCAATTTTAATAATTCAGAATAATGATTGACGAATCATTTTATCTTTTTAATATATAAAATAAAAATAGTGGGTATTAATGAAATAATCGCTGCAGTTAAGAAGATTAAATTATAGGCTTCTGAAGAAGGCAAAAAATTATTATTTTCATATATAGAGGTTTTAAAATTCTGTAAAAATAGAGACGAGATAACAGGCCCTATTGACATTCCAATAATAAACAATAATGAAGTCACTCCTACAGAGATTTCTGTCAATTTCTTTGGGGTTGATGTTGTTATTATATTAAATCCACCTACTTGCAAAAACGATATTCCTATTCCAATAATAACTAAATTAACTACAATGGTAAATTCTGAAAAATGAAAGACGAATATACTAAAAAATCCTAATAAACTTATTATACTTCCTAATAAAGTTGGTTTAATATTTCCTAATTTGGAAACTAAAAATCCTGAACAAACAGAAACTAAAAATAGAACAATCATAAACGGAAATTGAATCTCAACTACTTTCATAGCATCTCCTTCAAAACCTACTGGATAAGGATTACGGATTAATATTGGTAACATTTGATAAATCATAAAAGTTGTTAAACCTGATATCATTAAAATGATATTTGTAAAAAGAAGAATTTTCTGTTTAAAGATTCCAAGAGAAATGACCGGATTTTTATTTCTTTTTGAAAAAAATATAAACAATATAAGACTAATTAGCGTAATTATTGTGAAAACAATTGTCAGCTGAAATTGTTGAGGATCGAATTCTTCTAAATTTGATAATACGATTAAAAAAGATGATATCAAGAATGCTAAAGTTATAGTTCCTTTAAAATCAATTAGATTTAATTTACTCAATTTTTTATTAGTTAATGTATCAATACTACTCTCAGGATTTTCATTGATTAAGATTTCTTCATTTGGAATATTTATTTTTTTATTAATGAGAATTATCGTTAAAATAGAGATAGGAATAAACACAAAAAAAATAGTCTGCCATCCAAAATTATCTATCACATATCCTCCAACTACTAGACCAATTACAGATCCTGAAGAAAAAAGAGCAATGATTATTCCTTGACCTATGGCAAGCGATTCTTTTGGAAAAACGGTTTGTATGATACTGAAGGCTAATGGGAACATTGCAAGTCCTAAACCTTGAATTACTCTTGCAACAATCAAAAAGGAAAATTTCATAGAGAATCCTGCCAATAATGTCCCAATTACATATAATATCATCAAAGTCAAAAGAATTTCTTTTTTTCCAAAAATGACAGACAATTTTGATGCAATAGGTGTCATTACTGCTCCTGCGATTAAATATGAGCTCAATATCCAAGATGAATCAGAATATGTAATATTGAATTCATTAATAATATCAGGAATCGCAGGTATTATCATTGTTTCACCCGCGGTAGAAATCAAATCCACAGAACCAAGAATAAAAAGCGTAAACCATGCTATTTGTGGAATTTTATTCCATTTAGTGTTTTTATCTATGGGATTAGATGGAACGCCCTCATTCACTTAATTTTTATGAAATCATTTCCTTATATAAATAAAAAGAATATTAAACTAGATGCAAGCACAAGATTTTGTTTTAATTAAACCAAAATCAAAGAATATATGAGATTGTAAATCTTTAAATTAATATTTATCAAATATGAAAATTAAGATTTTAATTTCTTTATTTGTTTTAATAATAATAGTTACAAATAATACATTTTTCGTATATGGTCAAAATTCTAATAATGCTAACATTTTTGAAAACATATTTAAGAATTTAAAAAATAAAATTATCGATTTAACCAAAAGTGTGGAATATACCCTAGATATTAACGCTGATCAAATCTTTCCAAATGATACTATCAAGAACTCTGTATTAAATAAACAGGAGCCAATGGAATATTCAATTCCCATTTTAGAATATAATTTATTAGGTTTTGATATATTTGCTACAGATATAAAAGTAAGAACAGAATCAAGCATGATTGATGAAGAAAGTAAAGATAAATTGAGAATAGAGTTTCCTATTATGCAAGCAAAGAATGTTAATGTAAATAATGAAATTTTTGATCTAAATTATGAGAATATTGATTTAAGCTCTACTTATACAATTTATGATTCAGAATTAGATAAATTTACTATTCATATTCCAGTTTATGTAGCGGCTAGATATTTACCAAAATAAATATACAAAAGTAAAATATACATTATAATCAAGTTCAAGAATTATCATAGGATATCCTTTTAAATTTTACTCATCTGACACAATTAACACTATTAGATTATTCTAAAATAGTTTTTATCAATAATTAAGCAATAAGTTTTGAAAAATTCTATTATAAATGTAGCATAAATTTATATTTAAATTTGTTTAAACGATATTTCTTTTTTAATATAACTTTTTTTTATAAATATTATAAGTTTTTACTATATTATTTAAATTATTTTAGGGGCAAAAATTTAATTATCCTAAAATTAAGTAAAGTACGAAAAGAATTGATTTTAAATTGGATCAGAAGAAAGACATGGAAGCCAAAAGGAAAAATCTATAGTTTGAAATGTAACCAATGCGGGGACGGATTTATATCTAATCATCCAATGGAAGCACCAATTTGTGGTATTTGCTTACAGAAAGTTAAATCGATTGACTTAACAGTTGATACAGAAAAGAAATGTATTATATGTGGAAGAAATGGAGCTGTTTATTCTTCTAATAAATGTAATGATTGTTATTTCAAAAGATAAGTTATTAATTATATCTTATTAAAGGTTTCTTTATAAATTATTGAAACAATTCAATTAATATCTCTAATTTAGTTATTTCTTTACCTATTTATAGGATTTAATATATTTATAGCATTAGTATTACTTTTTTTGTTGCCATCTGTTTGAGATATATATGTATATATATACATTCTACTTTTGTATATAATTTCCTGTATAAAATATATAGATAGAGCAATTTATATATTATTTAAAATCTATGTATATATTTTATAAATAAACTACAATATCAAGATTTTGCTATAAGTCACTAGTATCATCAGTGGTATAGTAATGATATAATGAGAGTAGAGCCCGTTAAAGTCCTAATAACTTGAATAATAACAAAACTAATGCACTGATTCCCGCACTAGCAGGTATTGTAATAATCCAAGCATAAATTATTTTTTTTCCTATACCCCACCTTACCGCAGAAAGTCTTCTTGTAGTACCTACACCCATTATAGCCCCGGCTATGGCATGAGTTGTACTAACCGGAATTCCCAGCCATGCCATGGCCGTTAATATTACTCCACCACCAGTTTCTGCGCAAAAGCCTTGATATGGTTTCAATTCGGTGATACGAAAAGCCATTGTTTTTACTATTCGCCATCCCCCCAAAAACGTTCCAAAAGCTATGGCTATAGAAGCTGAAAGAATTACCCAAATTGGAACTTCGAAATTTTCTCCATCTAAAAAACCACCAGATATTAGTAAGGCAGTGATTACGCCCATAGTTTTTTGTCCATCATTTGCTCCATGGGTAAGAGAGAAAAATGCAGATGATGCTATCTGTAATTTACCAAAGACTCGATTTATTTTGCCTGGGTGATATTTTTTCAGAAAATATATTAACAATATTCCAAATGCCAAAGCAATAACAAATCCAAGAATAGGAGAAACTACAAGAAATGTTAATACTTTTTGCACACCTCCAAAAACTATTGCTTCAAAACCACCAAAAATTAATGCAGAACCAATTAATCCACCAATAAGTGCATGACTACTAGATGATGGTAAACCAAAATACCATGTAATCAAATCCCATACGATTGCTCCCACTAGTCCAGCTAAAATAACTTCAGCTGTTGAAAAATTAGGTTGAATAATTCCCTTACCTACAGTCGCTGCTATAGCAGTACCAAAAACAAAAGGTCCAATAAAATTAGCTAGAGCTGCCATACCTACTGCTTGAATTGGTTTTAAAACTCTAGTTCCTACAACAGTTGCTATTGCATTAGCTGCATCATGAAAACCATTTACGAAATCAAAAAAAAGAGCTGCAATTATTCCTGTTATAATTAACGGTATTGGTTCCACTTTAGCATCATTCCTACAAAGAACAATTATCCATATTTGAGAACTATATCTTCCACTATATCTGCCACATCCATACACCTATCTATGGAAGATTCTAGATTTTGATAAATTTCATAATTCTTAAGTATTTGTACAGCATCATTGGTTTCAAACAATTCCGCTATAGCTTTTCTATAAAGATGATCTGCTTCACGTTCATGTTTTTTAATTTTGTTACAGTGTTCTATGAATTTTCCATTTTTTTTTGATGACTGTAATTTTATTAACACATCATGTATTTCTTGGGAACATAAATGTAAAATCTTAGCAAGATCTAACATATAGGGCATAGGTTTTTTAATTTTAAAAAGTACAAACCTATCCGCAGTACCATCTACATAATCTAAAACTTGATCTATTGTACTAGTCAACCCTGATAGATCTTCTCGATCTAATGGAGTAACAAATGTCTGCGATAAAGTTGTAAATAACTCATGAGTAATACTATCGCCTTTAACTTCAAGATCTTTTAGCTTCTCTTTATTTTCAGAAAGAGATTTTTCATAGTTGGATAAAAGTTCTATCAGTAAGGATGTTGCTTCAACTAAAATAGATCCTTGTTTTTCTAAAGCCCCAAGGATTAATTTATCATTACCACGAGCCCAAGTAAGCCAATTTGTAGGCAAATCTCCATATCACCTTAACACAATAAAATTAATATTTTATAAAGCATTAGATATTTTTTACCTGATGATTTTGATTGTTAATAATAATAATGTGTTTTATGACTTTTGTAATTATTATTTATTATAAACATTAGATTATAGCAAGAGCTCTAACAGGAGATCCCGATGCTCCAAGCAATTTGAGCGGAATTGCTATTAAGTCAAATTTTTTTTTATCTATTTGAGATAAATTACATAAATTTTCTATTATTATTATACCATTTTTTAAAAGTATTTTATGGACAGGAAATTCTGATTCTATTGCTGAATCGATACTAGGACTATCAATTGCTACAGCATTAATTTTTTTATTAGATAGGTAAATAGCTGCCTCTGGAGAGAGACCAGGATTTGCATTTATATAATTATCGGAATTATAATTATGTTCCCAGCCAGTAGAAAAAACAATAGAATCATTTTCTTTGATATCTATATCACTGTTGATTATATCTTCTACTGTGATAAGTTGATTAGATGATTTAAAAATTTTTAACAAATGAACATTCTTCATGACAAATCTATTGACATCAATATTATCTATGGGCTCAGCCTCTTCAATAAAATGAGAAGGAGCATCTATATGAGTTCCAGTATGTGTGCTTAAAAAGATTGCTTCTGAATCATAGCTGTCAATACTATATTTAGACCACTTTAAAAAATAAACATTTGGAGATCCAGGATAAAGTTTAGTATTTGAGTTTATCGATTGACTTAGATCTATAATCATATTAGTTGCAAATTGCATCTCCTTTTTAATTATTTCAGAAGAATACAAGATAATTTAATTATAGATAGTTGATCAAATAATGCGTTTAATATAAATATTATATACAAATCTAAAATTATTTAAAGTACATTCTACATAATAATATAATGTTAAAATTTTTAATATTCTCATTATTAATTATTAGTATTATTATTTTATATTGTAATATTCCAAGTATCGCAGGAGAATTAGGTATGACGCCGCTCACAACTCCTAATAAATTATTACCTACATATGTTATAGATATCACTACAGGTTCTGGAACAAGTTATAAATTCCAACATTTTTATCCATTAAATATCGCAGTACCTGTAGATACAACTGTTGCGTGGTTTAATGCTGATCCTGAACAAATTCATACTGTTACAAGTAGTGACCCTGGAGCTTCTAATTCTGGAAAACTATTTAATTCAGGAATTATTCCATATTCATCTTCTTTTCAATATACATTTGATCAGCCCGGTAGAATTTCATATCATTGTGAAATTCATCCATGGATGATAGGATCAGTCTATGTGAGTGATTCTAACAAACAAGGAAAAAATTTCAAGCTTACTACTGGTACAAATATGGCATTTGAAGGTAATGCTCCATATGATTGGAGTTTTAATACTACCAACATTGATAGAATTTTGTTTAATATAGAACCTTTATCACTAAATACAGATAAAAAGACACCCATAACATACAATATAGGTATTTACAATAATGATCTCCAAAAAGAAATTTTTTCAAAATCTTTTTTTGCTAGAGGTAACGATTTTCAATTCGAACTTTTATCTAGCGATTTGGATGAACCTCTAGTGTATGGTCCTGATTTTAGTGACCCTATTATAGGTGCTTATCATATAAGAGATAATTTTCCTGATGGAACTTATATTCTAAAAGTAGAAATAACAGGTATTGGATCTAATCTAACACAAACGAATATCTCTGATGAATTCAATGGTATAATCTCTTCATAAGATTACACTAATAAGTTGTGCTAAAACTGGTCAGATGAGGTTAATTTTAAAGTATTATTTCCTTTATTCTAATGCAAAAGTGATTTCCATTAGTATATAATTCTGCAATAGCTTTAAATTCTGATCCCTTCTTTAAAAGGTTTCTCGGTCCCTCATAATCATAATAGTTTAGCAATGCATACCATTTTTCATTTACTAGAACATATGCTTTGCCAGATAAAATTTTTTCCACATAGATATTATATTCTTTTCCTGTTGATTTATTTGGTAATCGATTTAAAGTTATTGATCTATTATTTTTTATTTTGATTACTTGTTGCTTCTCTAATTTCTTTAGGGCTTCTAATATAATATGTGTATCAAATGTAAATTTATCACGAAAATAGGATAAGTCGAATGAATTTTTATTATTTCTCTCATCTATTAAAAAATTATAAATATGTCTATATGCCCTATCTATTAAATTATTCTCAGTTTTTGTTATCATTCCAATTTGAAACTTTGGAACTTTATCTATTATTGCATTTTTAACCTTAATTTTTTCAATTATTTTCTTTTCATTATCTTCATATTTTAATTCTTTTTCATTTAATTTTTTTTGTTCTATGTTCAAGTTCTTATCAAGATCTGCTAGTTCTAGTTCCGTCAGACGATTATATGGTATAGGAACTCGTGAAATTGGAGTTAAAATTGTTTTCATTGTATTAAAAATTGTTTTCATTTTTTCTATTCGCCTCTTATTTGCAAATAAAATACGCATATCTACAGTATCTTTTGCTGCTAGGATTATTACATTTCCACTTGATTTTCTTCCAGTCCTACCTTTTCTTTGTATGTGTCTAATTTCACTTGCTACTGGTTCATAAAATATAACTAACTTAACTTCAGGAATATCTAAACCTTCTTCTGCTATCGATGTTGCAACAAGTACATTAAATTCTTTTTTTCTAAATGAATCCAAAATAACAGATTGCTCATTTTGCTTCATTCCAATGTCATTATTTCTAGTAGATTGACCAACAAATCTAAATGACTTGATTCCCGTTTTGTTCAATTCATCTACGATATGAGTTGCAGTATCTCTATAATGCGAGAATATCAAAATCTGAGAACTCATGCTATCATTCAATAATATATTGGGGTTTTTATTCCCAGAAGTATCTAATTTTTCTTTTTTACATAGATTAAGAATATAAATGAGTTTAGGATGTTCAGTAACATTTTCTAATAGTTTGAAAATATCCTTCATTCGAGGATCTTTCAGAATTAAAGAATGTGCTTTTCCTTCGCTTGATTCCATTCTTTTTATGAAGGTTTTTAGAGAAAATGGCCCTTGACTTTCTATTAGTTCTATACAGTACATCAAAGATAGAGCAGCAGATTGATTCAACAGAGCTAGATATAAGGGCCCTTTTTCTTCATTTAAAGTAAACTTTAAATTTCTTTGTAGGATCTCTGCAAGTTCTAATAAATCTCTTTTGAATACATAATCTATATTATTTTTTTTTATTAATCCTCTAAAAATTAACCATCTTAATTTTTCTTGTAACATAGATTTGAATAACAGTATAATTTGTCTATATTTTTCTGATAATTCTACAAATTCCCATTTTAATTCTATAGGATTCACATATGGTTTGACATCTGCATCTTCTTCATTTCGATATTCAATGTGTTCTATGTAGAGATTATTACAAATTTGTTGTATTCTGTTTTTGTCAGAGCCAGGACTTGCAGTCATAGCTACAATAAGAGGATTTGGTGATTGTTCCATATATTTTTTAGAAATAAGAGTATAAGCATAATCTTTTATAGCTCTATGAGCTTCGTCGAAAACTATCAATCCAAAATCCTTCAAGTTTAAACGTGACTCATTCAAATCATTTCTTATTACTTCAGGTGTAGCAAAAATCAATTTTATTATTTTATTATCCCATATCATTTTTCGTGTTGAGGGAGAAATTTTACCTGTGACCAATATTTTTTGATCATCCAATACTTTAAGAAAGGAGGAAAAAGATAACAAATGTTGTAATACCAATGGGCGAGTTGGTGCCATTATTAAGATTCTATTTTGTTTATAATTATACAAAATTTCAGCACAGATCAGTGCAGAAATAACAGTTTTACCTAGAGAGGTAGGTAGAACAATTAATGAATTTTTATCTTTTGATGAATTAAAAATAATATTCTGATACAATCGAGACTCAATAGAATTATTTTTGATAAGTGGATGTACTATGAATCTCTGCATCTCCTGTATGTTTTCTTCTTTTTTATTTCTAAAGTCTGACATATGGCAAATGTATTTATTAAAAATAATATATTATACTAAATAATTTAATTCTTTTTCTTTTATTTTATAATAATTTATTATGGATTTATATAAAGATATTTTAATATTTATATAATTATCACAAATAACTACTAAAATTATCTCTTTCGAAATATAAAAGAATATTTACTATTAGTAATATATACTAGGAACATAAGAATAAGTATATTCATAATTTTTAAAGTGTATAATTATATATTTTTTAAACCCTGCTTTCGTCTAATACTTGTGTTAATTTCACTTGTTCCTGACGCTATAATTTCAATAAGTTTTGCATTTTTATTATTCGGTTTTGTTCTTAGTAAACGTCCAAGTCTTTGAATAAATTCTCTTTTGCTTCCAGTCCCACTAACTATTATACCTAATTCAGCATCAGGAACATCAACTCCTTCATCTAAAACTTTTGAAGTTACTAAAACTCGATATCTGCCATCTCTAAAACCATTTAATGCATCTTCTCTTTCCTGTTTACTAGACTTATGAGTTATAAAAGGAATTAGAAATTTATTGGAAATTAAATAAACTAATTTATTATGTTGTGTAAATATAATAGTTTTCATCTGTGGATTTTCAATAAGAATTTTACGCAATTCTTCAATTTTAGATTCGCTATTTAATGCAATATCTAAAGCTTTATTCCTTGCCAGTAATGCATTTCGAGCATACTGATTTTTTCCTGATATCATAATTAATTTTTGCAATCCAATTTGACCATATCTAATTCCTAGTTCCTGTAAATAAGACAAATATTGATCATAATTTTTGTGATATTCTATTTCCTCTTCCGGTATTAACTTAACATATCTTTTTTCTACTATAAAAGATGCAATATGTTTATCCTTGGCTAATTCATTAACAGATGACTGATATACTATTCCTCCAACTAATCTAGGAAAATCTAAATGCAGATTATCTTCACGTTCATATGTAGCAGTCAAACCTAATCTATATGGAGATATAAATTGTTCTGCAATAGTTCTGTATCCTGGTGCAGCCAAATGATGTAACTCATCAAATATTACAAATGCAAATTTGTTTCCTATAAATGATGAGCGAATAAAAGCTGAATCATATGTAGATACAGTGATACCCGTGATGTTAGATATACCTCCACCAATATTTCCAATTTCTAGGTTTTGAAAATATTTTGATAAAAATTTTGTCCATTGCTCCATAAGATCCAAAGTTGGAACTACAATCAGTGTAGAAGAATTTACTATTTCGATTAATTTGATTGCTATTATAGTCTTTCCTGAACCGGTAGGTAATATTATACATCCTTTCTTTCCTGCAGTAATCCAATTTTCAATTGCTTTTTTTTGATAGGATCGTAATGATAATTGTATATTTTCAATTTTCAAATTTGGAATAGGAATTAAATCCATAACATTATTCTCATATCGAATACCACTATTTTGTAAATATGTAATAATATCTTGATAATGGAATGCTTGTGCTCGTAATTGATTTGTTCTTGGATCTATTAATGAATAGGGAATTTGATTTATTCCAGAAATAACAATAGACCCTTTATCATAGTAAAGGTTTACTTTAGTATTTATAGACAATTAATATATTATACAATTATCTCTTAAAAAGAAATCGGATTAAATATTTATCTTGGATTTATATAACATAATTTAATATGTAGGGCTTTTTCTCCATGCAAACATCATAAAAATAAATGGAATTAAGAGTATGGCAGTAGCAATAAGAACAGGTTGCATTATTACATTATCTACTGGAATTCCAACAGCATAAAAATAAGGAAATGGATATAAGCCTGAAACAAAAAACCACATCGCCACAACCATAAGAATGAAAGGACCATTTCTTCTTAGAAATCCTGGAGGTTTTTTATGTGAAATTGCACATCTTTTGCATTTTCTTTCAGATAGAATCAAACACGAAGTACATACTGTCTGATTACAATATGCACAGATTATTTCACCAAATCTAGATCCACATATATAACATTCATTCAATAATAATAGTAGATATAGTCATTATGACATATTTAATATTTATTAGATGTTTTTATTTATTCCCTTCTAAAAATACTTTATAAAATTACTTATAGATCAAAAAATAGCAAAAATTTGTTTAAAACAAAAAAAATAAAATAAATAATGTTTGAAATTCTTCTTTTCTTTCTTTTCTTTTCTTTTATGGGATAGATCTGCTGTATAATTTTCCTTCTAATGCTAGCTTGTACATTTCTGCAACGTATGGATTCTTTCCTGGTGTTTCAGCTCCAAGTTCAACTAAACGTGCATAGACTCTTACTACATATGCAAGAGCACCCATGAAAGCTACAACTACACCCATGTTAAACATCCAGTGGTTAGGAACTGAGAAGATTTCTTCTACGAACCAAAAGTGCCACATCTCGTTAATACCTATTGTGAACATTGTGGCTAGGTAACCAATAATG
>DATDKD010000197.1:0-26588 GCA_036520175.1 Nitrososphaeraceae archaeon | reverse complement strand
TACAGTATTAAATAAAACTAAAGTATAATAGATAATCAAAAAGTATAAAGAAAGAAACTTTCATAAACATAAAAACCTATTAATTCTTCTTTTTTACTTATTTTTGGAATTATCGTTTAGCTTAATATGTTCTTAATTTTATGTTTATTATTATGAATATAATAATTGATTATATATCTCGATACTTTAAAACTATCAACTCAATATTTGTTCTATACCATTAGATTAGATTAGGAACAACAATTTAATTATGAATTCTTATCGAAAAAAGATTTAAATGAGTATAGCATATTATAAGGAGTGTCTTCTGAAGTAAGAATTAACGATAGTCCACGTCATTTTATGGTACTTGATGCCATTGCTAGAGGAATGCAAGATCCAAATAAAATTGCAAAAGTTCTAAAAATTAACAAGGAAGAAGTAGAATTAATAGTAAATGATCTTTTGACTCAAAGACTAATCATAAAAAAGGAGAATAGGGGTTTTTTTGGTAACAAAAAAATCAAGATTTCTATTACAGATACAGGAATGAGACTCTTGAATTCTAAAAAAGAGGAATTAGAACGCAAGTGGCATCAAGCTCAAAAGATGTATAACAATGGGAAAGGAAATAGAGCTCAATTGCAAACATATATGGAAACTAATAGGTCCTGGGTACCGTTAATGATATTTTCAGGAATAATAGATGTTTTATTCTTTATGACTATGATGTCTTTTTTGGGTATGGCTTTAAATCCGATGGAACAATCGATGGCAGGTGAAAGTGGAGCAGAAGGTGCTGGAGGAGGTGAATCAAGTACTGAAGAGTCAAGCAGTAGTGGAGCAGATACGGGAGATACAGGAGATTTTGGAGGATTTGATGCAGGAGGATTTGGAGATTTTTGATTTCCAAAATTATTTTCTTTTACAGAAGATCAATATCCTAATTTAATTAATAGCAATCTATAGTTATTCATATTCAAATTAGTTAATTTATTTTATATAAAAATATTTAAATTAATTTTTAAGATCATCTATTGTCTTTCTTCTAACATCATAAGCAATTTTATTATTATCATCATCAGAGGAAACTGTATTATTAATAGACTCTGCATTAGTTGGTGAATTCCTCGCTAAATTATACACATATTCTCTTAGTCTTTTAGTTCGATTTAATTTACCTTTTGCACAATATCTTGAGAGATAGGTTGATATAATACTTAATTTGATTGTCTCATTATATTTTTTTTTATAAATATTCACAATATCAGAAGAAGTAAATGTATTAAAATAAAAAGATTCTTCGACTATATTCCAAATCTTTGAATCAACAGATAAAGTATTATTCTTTTCTTGTAATGGATTAGTTATTGCTCTAGAAGAATCCGAGCGTACAAGATCCATAAGCTCAATAACTTTTAATATCTTTTCCTTTGAAAAATTACCTTCTAATGAGAGATTATACTTACTCCCTTCATCATCTTCCAATTCAATCTTTATTTTCTTCTTAGAGCTCAAAGTAAAAGATCTTTATTTTGTTAGCCATTCAATACTTTTAAGTATAATAGTAAATACAAATTAAGTAAATACTAAATTTTGTTGACAAAGTATTTTATTTATTAACCAGAATTACTTTATAAAGTACGATATAGTATATTTAAGAATCATTATTCAAATGATTTGACAGAGTATTTAATTTTGAGAATAATTAGTATTAGATTTGAAATTACACCTATTGCGTTTCCCCATATAATTATAGCATCATCAATAATTATTCCGTAAATTACATACAGAAATAATCCTACTGTTAGATAAAATATTAGCCAAAATGATACATCATCCATTTTTTTAGTTTTAAACCCTTTTATTATCTGGGGAATACTACTATAGCGGGTTAAAACTGTCGCTGCAATACCTATAATGAAAGCCAATAAGCTTGATGAATATAAAAATGAAAATTCTATTATCATTGATAATCTTTAATAGAAGATTATTTTATTAGTATTGTAAAGTTAATTAACATACTTAAATCAAAAAGATTTTGTTTAAATTTAAAAGGTAGAATTTAACTGGTACACTAATAAAATAAGATATACTTATAGTATATTTCCTTATCAGACATTTGTATTAGATATCCAGTCATGACTATTTGGTAGTGCTTATAAAAAATGATATAATATTTAATATTGGTCTATATTGATTTGTAAACATTTACTAGTCAAATTTTTTATTGACTAGTTTATTTTAAAAAATAAAATTATTCATATTTTGAAAATTCTTTATTTAATTCTTTCAAAAGTAATTTTTGTTTTTCTGTAAGATTATTAGGAATTTTGACCAATATCCTTACTAATTGATCTCCCTTGCCATATGTTCCATAACGTGGTAGTCCTTTTCCTTTAATCTTTAAAATGGTATTTGCTTGAGTTCCTCCAGGAATTTTTAATTTCTCATAACCATGTAAAGTTGGAACTTTAATTTCAGTTCCCAATACTAAATTAGGGTAGTCAAGATTTAGATTATATAATACATGACCATCTTCTAATCTCTCAAACAAATTATGAGGCAAAACATGAAGTCTAATTAAGAGATCTCCAGGAGGCCCTTGCTCCGAATATTCACCTTCTCCAGTTAGTTGCAAAGTCATTCCATCTTCAACCCCTGAGGGAATATTTATTTTTAATTTCTTATTTTGTTTTATTTTACCCGATCCTAGACAACTAGTACATGGCTTATCAATCATTTGACCTTTACCATTACAAGTTTGACATGGTTCTAACGAAATAAAAGTGGAAAAACGATTTTGATTATAAACTCTACGAGTTTGACCTTGACCATTACAAGTACTGCATGTACGTGGTTTAGTTCCCTGGGCAGCTCCTGTTCCACTGCAATCGTTACAACTTTCAAACTTAGGTAATTCAATCTCATCTTTTTTTCCTCTTACAACGTCTTCTAATGAGAGTTCCATATCATATAGAATATCTCTACCTTTTCTTCTATTACCTCCTATGTTGAAACTAAATCCGCCAAATGGATTAGTAGATCCTTCGAATCCTCCTGCTCCTCCTCTACCACCAAACATTTGTTCAAAAATAGTTTTTGCAAAACCACCAAAACCCATATCTCTAAAGATCTCTTCAAAGTTTGCTTCGGATCCTCTAAATACATCCTCTGACCCTACATGTCCATAAGTATCATATTTTTTTCTTTTTTCATCATCGGAAAGAACTGCATAAGCCTCAGAAATTTCTTTGAATTTTTCTTCGGCACCTGGCGATTTATTCCGATCAGGATGGTATTTTAATGCTAGTTTTCTGTATGTATTTTTAATTTCATCTTTACTAGCATTCTTTTGTATCTCTAAAATTTCATAATAATCTCGTTTGTTAGCCATAAATAATCCCGTAATGAATTAATATTAAATAAAAAATGGATTATTTTTATCTTTTGACATGTTAGGATCCAGTCGATGTAGATTTATCTGTAGAACTACTATTAGATGTATCAGCAGCAGGATTTGAATTGTCTCCTCTGTTAGTTTCACTTTGATTTGTGAAATCCTCCGTAGTTGTTCCTTGTCCGCCGCCGGCGGTTGGACTTGCTCCAACGGTTCTATAAATTTCTGTACTTATTTCAGCGAGTAAATTCTTTGTTTCCTTAATTTTGTCATTGAGGTTTTCAATATTATTACTAGCAATGACATCTTTTAATTCTTGTACTGCCTTGTTTATCTTTTCTGTTTGTTCAGGTTTAATTTTGTCTTTGAAATCTTGGCTAACTAATTTTTCTGCTGAATAGACAAGATTTTCAGCCTCATTTCTAATTTCTGCCTCTTCTTTCTTTTTCTTATCCGCTTCAGAATACTGTTCTGATTCTTTCTTTAGTTTTTCTATTTCATCTTTAGATAATTTTGTGGTTGCTGTAATAGTTATTTTTGCTTCTTTAGAAGTGCCTAAATCCTTGGCAGTAACGTTTAGAATTCCATTTGCATCAATATCAAATGTTACTTCGATTTGAGGAACTCCTCTAGGAGCAGGTGGAATCCCGGTAAGGTTAAAAGTTCCTAATGAAACACAATCTGCAGCCATAGGTCTTTCTCCCTGTACTACATGAATGGTAACTGCAGATTGATAGTCTGCCGCAGTTGTAAAAATCTTACTTTTTTTGGTAGGAATAGTTGTATTTCTTTCTATTAACGCCTCTTTAAGGCCTCCTAAAACTTCAAGCCCTAAAGTTAATGGAGTAACATCTACAAGTAAAATATCTGATGAAACATCTCCTGCAATAATAGCTGCTTGTATTGCCGCACCCAGAGCGACTGCTTCCATTGGATCAACTCCTCTTTCAGGCTCTTTGCCCATTATTGTAGCAACAAATTGTCTAACTATAGGCATTCTAGTTGGTCCTCCAACCATAATAATTTTATCAATATCTGCAGGAGTAAGTTTGGCATCTTGGATTGCTTGTTGCATAGGATTCTTAGTTTTTTCAACAATTGGTCTTAAGAGTTCTTCCAGTTTTGAACGTGTTAGATTAATTATGAGATTTTTTGGTCCAGTAGAAGGATCATAAGCTAAAAATGGAAGATTTATTTCAGTTGATACGAGATTAGATAATTCTATTTTTGATTTTTCTGCTGCTTCTCTTATTCTCATCATAGCAGCTTTATCGTTTCTTACGTCTAATCCTGTTTGTTGTTTGAATTCTTGTAAAATATATTCAATAATAGCATTATCCATATCGGTTCCTCCAAGTTGAGTATCTCCTGAGGTACTTTTAACTTGAAATACTCCTCCACCCATTTCCATAATAGTTACATCTAATGTTCCTCCCCCAAAATCAAAAACCATAATTTTCAAATCTTTTTGAATTTTATCTAATCCGTAAGCAAGTGAAGCGGCCGTAGGCTCATTGATAATCCTTACTACCTGTAATCCTGCTATATCACCTGCATCTTTTGTTGCTTGTCTCTGATTATCATTGAAATATGCTGGTACAGTAATAACAGCTCTATCTACTGTATCTCCCAAAAATGCTTCAGCATCTTTTTTTATCTTTTGTAAAATAAATGAAGAAATTTGCTGAGGAGTATAACTCTTTCCTCTTACATTAAATTTAAAATCTGTACCCATCTTTCGTTTAGCGGCAAGAACAGTTCCTTCAGGATTGGATATCATTTGTCTTCTAGCTGGTTCTCCAACCAACAACTCACCAGTATTTGTAAATGCTACTACAGATGGAAAAGCTTTTCCACCAACTGAAGCACCTTCCGCTGCCTGTATTATTGTAGGTTTACCGCCTATCATTGCTGCTGCTGCAGAGTTACTAGTTCCTAGATCGATACCAATAATTTTTCCCATATTTAATAATCACCTATAGTTTAGTTTGATTCATCTATATTATTGTTCATTATATTTTTTTTGGATATTTCAACTAGACTGGGTCTCAGAACTTTGTCATTAAGCATATAACCGATACGTATTTCATTTGTAATAGTATTTTCTGGAAGATCATCATTGTATGAGAAGCTAATAACATCATGTTTGCTTGGATCTAAAATCTTTCCTACTGTTTCAATTGGAGTTACACCTTCAGATTTCAAAATGTTATCTAAATTTTTTAAAATACCTTCTAATCCATTAAGAAAAACCTCATCAAGATCTTTATTCTTTTTTATTATATCGAATGCTCTCTGATAATCATCATGAACAGTTAAAAATAGAGAAAGAAGATTAGATTTATTTGATTCTATAGTAGAAACCATTTGTTTTTCTATCTGTTTTCTATAATTGTCAAAATCAGCCATCATATACTTTAATTTGTTAAGATTCGTTTCTGCTTTCTTTTTTGTTTCTTCTAATTCAATTTTTGTTTTTTCCAATTCTTGTTTTAAGGAATCACTATTATCATTGGTTAGTTTTTCATCTTTTTCCAATTCTTGTTTTAAGGAATCACTATTATCATTGGTTAGTTTTTCATCTTTTTCCACAGAATTATCATTATTGATCATATTAATTATATTCAAAGAAACAATGCCGGATAATTAGATATCGTTGGAATAATAAAATAATTTGAAACCAAAATGAAATTAGCATCATACAAATTAAATATAGTATAACAAAAAAAAAATTATGCCAATTACAGAAGATGAGGAGATTTCTGCTATTATGAAAAGAAAAAAAGAGATCCTAGAAGAAAAATTGAGATCGATGGATGAAATAAAAAAAATTAATAAGCCTATTAATCTCACTGATTCAAATTTTGATATAGAGAAATCAAAATACTCTTTGTTAGTCGTAGATTTTTGGGCTGCATGGTGTGGTCCATGTAAAATGGTAACGCCTATTATAGAACAATTAGCAGAGCAATATGCTGGAAAAATAATATTTGGTAAGGTCAATGTAGATGAAAATCCTCACATATCACAAAGATTTGGAATTCAAAGTATTCCAACTCTAATGATCTTGAAAGAAGGACAGGTTATTGATGTAATGATTGGCGCGTTACCAAAAGGACAAATTGAAAATAGAATAAAACAACATATAGAATAGAGGTATTCTTAAATAAATTTAGAAAATAAAAATGAAAATAATTTTTTTTCTAATAAAATCATACTTATGAAATAGAGGAGATCATAATATTCAGTCATAGTCTTACTCATGTGAAAAAAGACTGTTGAAATATGATCATCATTGAATTTTCATATTATGAGATTGAGATATAATAATGATTAATTATGCATAATTGCCTTTTATAGAAGATTTTGCTCCACAGGCCTCACACAATAAAAAGCCTAATTTTTTATTTTTTTCTGTTCTTGTATCAGGACTACCACAAACAGGACATATGACATAATCTTTTACATATCTATCAATTAACGCCCCAAATGATGAACGTACTTTACGTCCTAAAAAAATAACTCTATCACCGTTAATATAACCTGCCGAAGCAAGCTCCTTATTAAGATATAATAATAATTTTTCTGGGTCGCGACGTAATGCTTTTGGAAAATCCATAAAGTTTCTAAATATTGTTCTCTGACCAACCCAAATTATTTGTGGAACAGGTAATTCCAATCTAGAGACTTCTTTTTTAGCTGTTGTTCCTAATTTATTATAAAGTCTATCAAGTAAGAATTCGTAATCTACTTTAGTTTGTTGCTCCATAATCAATTTACATTTTTTCTTACTAATGTACGTTGTGGTAACTATATAAAAAGAAGATTTTAAGACGATTGAAATAATAAAAAAAATATAATAATAATAATAATAAAAATGATTAATACAATATGTATATATAATTAGATGAATTTTATTGCTTTTTAAATAAAGTAGTTATACAACTAGCATAAGAACATTGTAGAAAAATCGCTTTTTCTTAATTATTAAGATATAATTGTTAATCTGAAAAATTTTTGTTTGTGAATCAGAGTGTATCAAAGAAAAAAGATATATCATAAATAAATTTTATTTATCGGAATCATTTAACCATTGAAAAAATGGATATACGGTATTGTTATAAGGTAGTTTTGAGGAATCAGACACATTATAACATAACATAAGCATTCTTTTTTCCAGTTTATTGATTAGATGAGCTGGAACTTCTGTTTTTTTAAAGGGTTGTTTAAATAGTTCATAAAAATAATCTTGTTTATAATATGCGATATGCTGTTCAAAACAGTTGGATTGAATGGTTGGATCTCCTGCTATTCTATAACTCTGTGTAGAGGAAGACGAGGACATTTGTTCTTCTATGCTTATTTGTAATATTCTTTTGTTATATTCTTCTCTTATAAACTCAGAATCAAGTTTATTTTCTTTAAATTCATGAAAGATCTTAATGTTTCTAGCTTGTTGTTCCATAGTCCTTTTTGCTATATTTCTAACAGATAATATTTCTAAATCACTAGTTACTTTATTATCTTTTCCAAACAAATAAAATATTCCAACTATCTCATCTTCCTTAATAAATGGAAATTCAATTTTTTTTTCAATAAATTGTATTATTCTAGAAGATATATCTATTGGAGTAAATATTCCCATAAAGGAATCAGTTACTACAACCATTATTATCGTCTAAAATAATACTTTAATATAGTTATTACAACTGATCAATAGTAATCTGATAGATTCCCTAAATAACCTTTAAACGAAACTAAAATAATTCATTGTATTAAATAAAAAAAAAGATTTAGTGAGCATGTGGTGGTGGAGCGCCTCCTGTTGAAATTGACTCATTGTAGGTTCCTTCTGCTTTTTCATGAAATTCTAATGCAGCTTGATCTACTTTGATTGCTTGTGGTGGACAAACTGAAACGCATGCCATACACCATATACAATCATGTTCTCTGATAGGATCTGCTTTATCTGTATAATCTTTTCTTTCTTCCTTTACTGCAGAGCCAGTTCCTTCAAATGTTTCGTTATGGGCATCTTTGGCAGGAACATCCTTTTCTGTTCTATACCATTGAAATACTTGAACTGGACAGGCTTCAATACATGCACCGTCCGCTACACAAGAATCCCAATCAACGGCTACCATGGTACCACTTACACCTAATGGAACTTGTTCTTCGCTTCGGGCAGCATAAGCTGCTTTTACTTCTTCATTTTCGGATGCTTCACCGGGTTTACCTGGTCCCCATCTATAGTGAAAATGTTCACCATCAGAAAGTTGGATTTTACCAATTACTTGATGATTTTTTGGAAAGTCTGGATCTATTGGCATTTATCTCTATTTTATCCATGAACATATATTATATAAATCATATGTGAATTAAAAACAGTTTGTTTATATATTTAAGAATCTTGCGTAACTGCTAAACTAAACAGATAGAAAATATGATCAATTTATTTTGATTTAATTAAAAAAGAAAAAAATTTGGAAGCTAGTCATTGAATGCTTTTTCTGCATGCTGAGTTATATCCAAGCCTGCTTCTTCTTCCTCGTCTGATACTTTTAGGCCAATCGTCTTATCTATGATCTTGAAAATTGCTACGGATACAACAAACGCAAAGACTGCAGCCACGGCAATTCCAAATGCCTGTATACCTAGTTGTGCTGGATTTCCGTATAACCATCCTACAGGTCCTCCCTCCATTATCAAAGGACTAGCAGCGACTCCTATTGCTAAAGCACCTATGATACCAGTCACACCGTGAACGGAACTAACATCTAATGCATCGTCTATCTTTAGTTTTTCTTTGAATAATACTATACCATAGTATGATCCAAATCCTAGAACTATACCTAGAACAAAAGCGGATTCTCCAGTGATGTAACCAGCAGTAGGGGTAACTCCAGCCAGTCCAGCTATAGCACCGTTTATGACGGCTGCTATGGAAGGTTTTCCTGAGCGTTTCCATGATAGAAATAGCCACACTAACGTACATGTTGCAGCTGCTATTTGCGATGTCAAAAGAGCATTTCCTGCAACGCCATTAGCAGCTAATGCACTACCAGCATTAAATCCAAACCATCCCAGCCATAACATAGTAGCACCTACTACCGCTAGTGGTAAATTGTGGGGGACCATTATTTGTGGTCCGAAATTCTTCCTCCTTCCAAATACAAGTCCAGCAGCAAGAGAAGCCATACCCGCGCTTGTATGAATCACTATACCACCTGCAAAGTCCCATACACCAAGTTGTGCTAACCATCCGCCTCCCCAGATCCAATGAGCTAATGGGAAATAAATGAATAAGCTCCAAGCTATGGCAAATATGAAAAATGCACTATACTTCATTCTTTCAGCAAATGCACCAGAAATTAATAGAGGAGTAATTACAGCGAACATCATCTGATATGTAGCAAAAGTCACTCCAGGAATTGTAACGTTTATTCCAAATCCTTCATGAACCTTTACTCCATGGTAGAATATATGATCTAATCCTCCTATTATCCCGCCTTGAGTAGGTCCAAAGACCAGAGTAAAACCAACAATAAACCACAGGGTGGAAAGAATTGCCAACCCAGAAAATGTGTGCATTATTGCTGAAAGACCATTCTTAAATCGAATTAAACCAGCTTCAAAGAATCCCAAACCAGGTGTCATTAACATGACAAGTCCTGTTGCGACTATCATCCATGCAGTATCACCAGTATCTAACGCCATTCCTGTTGCTAAGTCACCACATAGTATTATAAAAAAGTTTGTCCTAAACTAATAATAAATTAATTTAAGAGAAATATTTAAAAATAATTATAAATCTTCTAATTAATTATATAATATTTTGTAATTCTTTCTCGAGCACATTTACTATGTTTTGTATATCTATTTCGGACACCCCTGGATGAACTGGAAAGGATAAAACATGTTCACTTGACCAATTAGTATTGTGTAAATCATCATTTAAAGAAGAAAATTTCTGATAAAAAGGTGTTTTATGAACAGGAGGATCATAATAGACAGCTACTCCTATTCCATTTTCTATCAGTTTTTTCTTGATGTGATCTCGTAAAGGTAAGTCATTAGAACCGTTAAATGCTAATGTATATAGATACCAATTAAATTTCTTTATTTGATCCTCTTGTGGAATTTGAATGTTATACTTTTTAATAATTGTTTCTAGCAAATTAGATAATAATAAGGAATTTCGTCTTCTAAGATCCAAAATTGTTTTTAATTTTTTCATTTGTATTTTAGCTATTGCAGCACTTAGTTCAGGAAGTCTATAGTTAAGCCCTAACACTCGTGTATCATATCCTTCAACCATGCCATGATTTCTAATCATCTTTAATGTGTCTGCTATTTTGTCTTCATTTGTTACAATAGCTCCGCCTTCACCAGCTGTTAACACTTTACTAGCATACATACTAAAACATCCCATTTTTCCAAAAGTCCCTGTTTGTTTATTTTTATAAGTTGATCCTAGTGATTGACAAGCATCTTCAATAATGTAAAGGGAATGTTGATTTGCAATTTCATTTAGTTCAGTTAGATCTGCAGGATGACCATAAAGATGAACAGGTATTATAGCTTTACTTTTTCTAGATATTTTTTTCTTTAAATCGTGAAGGTCAATGGTATAATCTTTAGTATTAATATCTACGAAAACAGGTTTGGCGCCAGAGGCAACCACTGCATTGGCAGTTGCTACAAATGTAAAAGAGGGAAGTAATACTTCATCGTCAGTCTTAATATCAAGTGCAAGTAATGCTGCATGTAAAGCTGCAGTACCAGAATTAACGGCGACGACATGTTTAACATTTAAAAACCTTCGTAGAGATGATTCAAAGTCTTGAACTCTTTTACCGCCATCTCTTGCAGCACTCGTGAGGGAATTTTCATCAATGACTTTAATAATTTCTTGTTTCTCCTCATTATCTATCCAAGGTCTGTTAATTGGAATCATTTTTAACTATTTTATGTAATTAAGGATATTAATTAAGTGTTTTTGATAAAAATCAATCAATAAATTATTTACCATTGTTACGTATCATATACACATTAAAAATTTTGTCTTGACAAGAAATTTAGACTGTAATAAACTATTTTAATAAGATCTAAATAAATTTATAATATTTAAAATATATCAATTAAAACTAAATTTTAGGAAAATGTTCTCTATAGAAAACAATTGTTGTATTATACTTATTCACTTAAAATGTTTTTGAATTTGGTTTAATTTGCTATTTTAAATACTAACTATTAATATTATTAAAATATAATAATAAGTTATTTGACTTATCTTTGTGCAGATGTGGCAGAGTGGTCTTCTTTACAGAACACAATAATGCGTCGGCCTTGAGTAATCTTCAAGGTTAAAGCAAGCCGATTCGCCTTCGGGCGATCAGGAGTTCGAATCTCCTCATCTGCGTTTATATTTTGAAAAAGATTATTGAATCAATTTAAGATTAGGTATAAAATTTATTAGACTTTGATATCAAACTCGCATTAATGGACAAAAGATTAGGAGTAGCAATGGCTATATTGGCCGTTACAAGTGCAATAGTTACAATTTTTATTTCTCCATTAGATACTACTATTCCTATTCCAGAGCCCTCATTTTTGAGTAATACAACAAATCAGAATAAAGGTATCGATATAATTGCAGAAAATCTCTCAACACCTTGGGCTATAGATATCGCAAAAGATAATAGAATCTTTTTTACTGAACGCGAAGGAAAGATCAGGGTAATTGATGAAAAAGGAATCCTTCTTGATGAACCAGTAGCTTATATCAGAGTTGCACAAAATGGAGGTTCAGGATTATTAGGAATTGCTATTCATCCTAACTTTACAGAAAATCATTTAATGTATATTTATCATAGTTATGTGAAAGATAATAAACTTTATAATAAAATTTTACTTTTAAAAGAAAAAGATAACAAAATTATTGAATCAAATATAATAATTGATTCTATTCCGGGGTCACCATATAACAATGGAGGAAGAATAAAGTTTGGACCTGATTCTAAGCTATATATTACCACTGGTGATGCTTCTGATCCACTTTTAGCACAAAATCTTTCTTCACTTGCAGGTAAAATATTACGCTTAAATCCGGATGGATCTATTCCTTCTGATAATCCATTTAAAGGCTCATCTATTTATTCATATGGACATAGAAATGTTCAGGGAATTGCATGGCATCCCAAAACAAAACAGATGTATTCATCAGAACATGGTCCCTCAGGATTTGATGAAATTAATTTGATTATTTCAGGAAAGAACTATGGATGGCCAAAGGAAGAATGTAAAGGAACAAATATTTCTCAAAAAGCTATTATTTGTTTTAATCCTGCAGTGGCACCTTCTGGTATAACGTTTGCTTCATCAAATAAACTAGGTTATCAAAATGATCTAATCGTAACAACTCTCAAAGGTTCTCATTTAAGACAAATAGACGTAGAATCAGGAGAACAAAATAATATATTAGTAGGTTATGGTCGACTTAGAGATATTATTGAATCTAGTGACGGTACGCTATATGTTCTGACTAGCAATACCGATGGAAGAGGAATTATCCAACACAATGATGATAAAATTTTAAAAATACTTAAACCATAAACTCTTGTGGACAAAATTAATAAGAAGGAAAACAACAAAAACATCAAAAAATTCTATGAGTTCGATCATCAGGAACGTTTGCAATATTTGAAAAAAGAAGCTCACATAACTGAGCAAGATTCAGAAATCTTGCAGGACTTTCCAAAAAATTTTGCTTTTAAGAAAATTAACAACATGATTGAAAATGCAATCGGATTTGTACCCATTCCGTTAGGAATTGCTACTAATTTTATTATAAACGGAAGAAAATATTTAATTCCAATGGCGATAGAAGAACCATCTGTTATCGCTGCTGCAAGTAAAGCTGCCAAAATTGCAAGTATAAAAGGAGGATTTTTAGCTGAAGCAGATAATTCTATCATGATCGGACAAATCCAATTAGTTTCACGGGATAAAAGAAATAATAAAGACAAATTTTCTAACAAGAAAGAAAGAGATAAAATAAAAAAAATAATATTGAATAATAAAGAAAAGTTATTGGAAATATCAAATTCAAAAAGTAGATCTGTACATGCTATTGATTTACAATTAAGAGAGATATCTGATGAAAGCAATAACAAAATGGGCTACATGATAATAATCGAGTTAATTATAGATACAAAAGATGCAATGGGAGCAAATGTAATTAATACAATGTGTGAATTAGTAGGTTCAGAATTAGAAAAAATAACTAAATGTACTGTAATTTTAAAAATTCTTTCGAATTATTCAACAAAAAGAATGGCTAGATGCAAAGCTATTTTTCCAAAAGAATTTATTGGTGGCTCGAATGGTGTGAATAGAATTTTATATGCATATGCATTTGCATATTCTGACATATACAGAGCTGTTACACATAACAAAGGTTTGATGAATGGAATTGATGGAGTAGCTATGGCTACAGGACAAGATGTTAGAGCTATAGAAGCAGCTGTACATGCATATGCTTCTAATGATGGAAAATATAGATCTTTAACTAAATGGTATAGATCAAAAGAAGGAGATTTAGTTGGAGAAATCGAGATTCCATTGGCTATAGGAATTGTAGGAGGAATAAGCTCAGTACATCCATATGTGAAAGTAGCTTTGAAAATATTAAATATAAAGAAAGTCAAGGAACTTGCTTTAATAATGGTAGCAGTAGGTCTAGCTCAAAATTTTGCTGCAATTCGTGCTTTAGCGGATGAAGGAATCCAGAAAGGACATATGAGATTACATGCGCGAAATATAGCCATAACTGCAGGAGCAACCGATGAACAAATCAATATTGTTGCAAGCAGACTTGTCCAAGAAAATAATGTTACTGTAAATAAGGCCGAAGAAATTATCGAATTAATTAATAAAGATAAAAATTGATACTAAGTAGATATATATCGGATGAGAAGAAAAATTTTTTGTTATAGTTATGGCTCACATAGTAAAATTTGTTGTACCTAAGGGAACCATTGAAGAAGCAACTTTAAAGATTCTTGAAGAAGCATGGCAAAAAATAAGTGGTAGAGCACGAACTTATAGAATTAAGTTAAGTGATCCGGAAATAGAAGTTAAACTTCTGAGGCCCCAGGAAATTCCTACTTATGTACAAGAAGGATTGTATGATGTTGGAATTACAGGGAGAGATTGGATTAGAGAAGCAAATGCAGATGTAAAAATATTGCTTGATTTAGAATATGGTAGAGTTAAACAAGTAATAGCTATACCAGAAAGTTTTCAATTTAATAATTTGGATGAAATGATTATAGATCATGTTAGAAGAGAAAAACCACTTAGAATATCTGCAGAATATCTTACGACTACAGCTAATTATATAAAATCTAAAATTGCCTACCAGAAATATTTTGGAAATAGCAATCCTATGATTATTACCCCCTGGCTTAGGGTTGGCGAAAATAAGAATGTTCAAATATTTCTCTCTTTTGGAGCTACAGAAGCTAAGCCACCAGAAGATGTAGATGCCATATGTGATATTACTGAAACTGGAACAACTTTAGCTCAGAACAATCTAAAAATTATAGATACAATTATGGAATCTACTTCTGTTCTAATTGCAAATAAAAATTCTCTTAAAGATAATAAAAAGAGAGAGAAGATAGCAGATATGATTGCATTATTAAGAGGAGTAGTAGAAGCACGTAAAAAACTGCATATTTTTGTTAATGTTAAAAAAGAAAATTTAGATGAATTACTTTCTACTTTACCAGCATTAAAGAGACCTACAGTTAGCAATTTAAGTGAAGAAGGATGGTATGGAGTGAATACCATAATTGATAAGAACGAATTTATAAAAATTGTTCCGATTATGAGAAAATTAGCACAGGGTTTAGTTGTATCAGAACCAAGACAAATATTACCATTAGAAGAGATCAACATAGATAAAGAAGAATAATTTTGATTAATAGAATAACAATTAAAAATGCTAAATTAGATGTAGAAAGTGTACGTTATAGAATATCGAGTAATTTTTCTGAAGATGCAATTAAAAAAACACGAGAGATTATAGAAAATGTTCGAAATTTTGGTGATAATGCTATAAAAAGATACACTTCTACATACGATAAAGTAGAACTAGATTCATTCCAAGTCAATAAGGAAGAAATAGAAGAAGCATACAATTGTATTTCTGATGAGCATATTAAAACTATTAACCTTATTAGAAATAGATTGATAAGAAATGAAACTATTCTTTTAGAACACCTTAAAAAAATATCATCACTATATATACAAAATGAAAACATACAACGAATAATCCAACCTATTTCTAGCGTTGGTTGTTATGTTCCTGGTGGATCTGCAAGATATCCCAGTACACTAATAATGTGTGTAACGCCAGCAAAATTAGCAGGAGTTAAAAGAATAGTAGCAATAACACCAACTAAGATAAATGGAAAAATAGATCCCCTTACGTTAGTTTCTGCTGATATTTGCGGAGTTAATGAAATATACAAAATTGGAGGAGCACAAGGTATTGCAGGATTGGCATTTGGAACTGATAGTATCAAGAGAGTGGACAAGATTGTAGGACCAGGAGGAATGTTTGTAACAATTGCAAAATTATTGGTTTCAAATATAGTATCAATTGATATGTTAGCAGGCCCTACAGAATTAGTAATTTATGCAGATGATAAATCCAATGCTAAATATGTTGCTTTAGATTTGATTTCCCAATCAGAACATAGCAAAGATACGTTATGTGGATTAGTAACTAATTCATCTAAATTTGCAAATACAGTTGAAGATGAAATTAATAATATTTTAGAAAATAAGATTTCACGTCAGGAAATAGTTACAAATAGTTTAAAAGAAAATGGATTTATCGCTATAACAGAAAATGAAGATTTAGCAATAGAATTTATTAATGAAATAGCTCCTGAACATTTACAGATTATGGCTAAGAATGAATTAAAAATAGTTAAAAAAATTACATCTGCAGGTCTTACTTTAATTGGAGAAAATACTCCATCTGCAGCTAGTGACTATTGTTTAGGCTCAAATCATGTTCTTCCTACTATGGGATTTGGTAAATCAAGAACATCTTTATCAATATTAGATTTTGTCCGTATTTCAAATATAGTTAAAGCTTCAAAAAAGGCGCTTAGGGAAATTGAGCCTTATGTCAAGATAATAACTGAAGAAGAAGGATTGGTTAATCATTATAAAGTCGTTAAAGAAAGAGTAATAGACCTTCCAAATCAAAAAATAGAAGATGAGAAATGAAGTATGGAGAGATGGTTTGAATCGAAATTAAGTCAATTAGGAAAACTAGATTATTATAAAAAACCTGAAAAATATAGAGGACTAAAACTAGATGCAAACGAAAATCTTGCTTTAAAAAAAGACTTTATCAAAAAAATCGCTATCAAAGCTGCAGAAAAAGAGGATTTAAGAGAATATCCATTACAACAAGTTGATGACTTTTATTTACAGCTTTCAAAATATACTAAAATAGATAAAAAATATTTAGCTATTGGAAATGGCTCTGATCAAATAATAGATTTAATCCTGTCAGTCTTTGGAAAAGAAAAAAGAGTAACTACATTTACTCCTACGTTTTCTTATTTTATTGATAGATGTTTATTATATTCCTTAAAAATAGACAAAATACCTCTTTTACAAGATAATTCAATTGATAACAAAAAGTTTATTCAAAGTGCAAAAAAATCGGAAATAATATACATATGTTCACCAAATAATCCTACGGGTAATCAATTTGAAAAGGAATTATTAATAGAATTAATTAAAAATTTTGATGATAAATTAATAATTATAGATGAAGCATATGTAGAGTTTGCTAGTTATTCATTTTGTTCTGAAACAATAAAAAGTCAGAATATAATACTATTAAGAACATTATCAAAAGCATTTGGATTAGCAGGGGCAAGATTGGGCTATTGTATTGCTAATGAAGATTTTGCACATACATTTAAAACTATTATACAATATCCTTATGCAATAAATAATATTTCTTTGAATATAGGAAGTGAAATATTAAAGAATTCAAAATATATTGAGAAAACTATTAAAATTATAAAGAAAGAACGTAAAAGAATATTAGATTCGTTAAAAGAAATTAATAATGAAATAAAAGTTTTTCAAACTGAGTCTAATTTCATTTTTTTTCAAATACCTGACATGAATAAATATGAACATATTTTAACTCAATTAAAAAAAGACAATATCACAGTTAAAACAATAGGAAAGATAAAAGATAGAAAAGGAGGTCATATTAGAGTAACTATCGGGACAAAAATGATGAATAATAAATTTTTAAGATCCTTAGATAAGGTGATATAAGGTAATAGAATGTATCAAAAATTAAATAATAATAATTTTATTCTTAAAATGAGAAGATGTTTCCATATTGACTATATTATTTTTGATATTGACGGAGTTTTAATTGACGTAAAAAAATCTTATAATGAGGCAATAAAAAATACAGTCCAATTTATAGTCAAAAATCTGATTAAAAGAGATTTGAAAAATTTCGTTACAGATAAGATCATTTTGAAATTTAGACAGACTGGAGGTTTCAACAATGATGCTGATACAAGTTATGCAATTAGTTTAGCACTATTATCACATCAAGACCTTGAAAATGCTAATCTTGAAAAATTTCTAATTGAGGTAGCAGAACATGCTGATGAAACTGGGATAGAATCTGTTGAGAGATATCTTAAAAAATTAAGATTTACTAAAATCAATCCTTCTGATTATTTGATAAATATTGATAAAATTCGTGATTATTTGAACTATCCTGGAAAAGTTACAGACAGTATAGTTTCTACGGTATTTGACGAATTTTTTTATGGACAAGAATTATTTTTAGAAAGATATAAAATTAAATCAAAGTATTATTTTGGCAAACCGCTCATAGAAAATGATAGAATAGTGATTACAGATAATACACTTCGAAAATTAATAGAAAGGTTTAACGATAAAATTGCAATGGTTTCAGGAAGAAGTAAGATTGCAGCAGCCTATGCCCTAGATAATAAATTCGATTTGTTAAACGAGAAAAATAGTGTATTTCTAGAGGATGAGAACAGAAAATTCGCTAAACCAAATCCATATGGATTAAAAAAAATAATAAATAAAATTAACACAAAAAATGATATTCTCTATTGTGGAGACTCTGTTGAAGATCTAATAATGGCTAGAAGAGCAGAAGAAGAATTAAATCAAAAAAACTCTAACAAAACCAAAACTAATATAGTTTTTTGTGGAATATATGGTTGTAGTAGTAATACAGATGAGTTAATTAGTAAGTTTATGCAGAAAAAAGCAGATATAATAATTAAAAGTGTAAACGATTTACCATATATATTAAATAAAGTATCATAAGGAATATTGTTAGTTGAATTCGGAACCTCTTGACTTGGATAACTCTCAGAAAAGAATATCAGTCAAAGATAGATGTACAAAAGAGACCGATGTAAGTGTGAGTGTTAATATTGACGGCTCTGGGAATGTGGAAATTAAAACTGGAATTCCATTTATAGATCATTTAATCTCAGCGTTTGGAAAGCATAGTATGATAGATATTTCTTTAGAAGCAAAATCAAAAGATAGTATTTCTCATCATTTAATTGAAGATGTGGCTATAACTCTCTCTCAGACTCTAAATGATGCGTTATCAAATAGAACGCAAATTAGAAGATATGGATATGCCATAATTCCAATGGATGAAGTAATGGCAATTTCAGCAATTGATCTAATCAAAAGACAAGCCCATAAAGTAAATTTAAGATTAACAAGAAAGGAAATTGAAGGAATTGCAAGAGAAGATTTGGAACATTTTATAGAAAGTTTATTACAAAATCTGAATGCATGTACTCATATTAATATACAATATGGCGAAAATGACCACCATAAAATAGAGGCAGCAATAAAGTCATTTGCAATAGCATTTAGAATGGCTTCAGGTATAGATTATCAAAGAAACGGTATTCCAAGTACAAAAGGAGTAATGTGAGAGATTGAATGATATTGCAATTTTTGATTTTGGTGCAGGTAATCTTTATAGTTTAAAATGCTCTTTGGAAAGAAATGGAGCAACAAAAGTTTCTGTAATTAAATCTTTAAAAAACATCCATAAGCATGATGGATTAATTCTTCCAGGAGTAGGGAATTTTGACCCTGCTATTCGATCCATACAACCGTATAGAAGGGATTTTAATAATCTGCTTGAAAAAAATTTTCCTATACTTGGCATTTGTCTAGGAATGGAAATGTTATTTAATAATAGCGAAGAGGGAAAATTAGAGGGTTTGAAAATTTTAAATGGAAGAGTAATTATGCTTCCAATAAAAAAGGTAAAAATCCCACATATGGGATGGAATAATTTAGAAATAACAGATAAAACATGTAAAATCCTACATGGCTTAAAAGATGGATGTTGGGTCTATTTTGTTCATTCATATCATGTGGTATCAAAAGATAAAAAAATAATAGTTGCGAATTCTCAATACGGAGGCACTATACCAGTAGTCGTGGAGGAAAATAATCTTTTTGGAACACAATTTCATCCTGAAAAATCAGGTATAAATGGCGCCAAAATAATAAAGAACTTCTTGACAATATGTGGTGGTAAATATTGAATATAATACCTGCAATTGATATACTAGAAGGAAAGGTGGTGAGATTAGTTAAAGGAGATCTTCAAAATAAAATTGTTTATAGTGATAATCCTATAGAAATTGCAAAGAAAATGGAAACTCAAGGTGCAAATATAATTCATGTAGTAGATCTTGATGCTACTTTGACTACTGGATGGAATAATAATCAAAATAACACAGAAATTATTTTAAAAATAATAGATTCAATAAAAATTCCTGTGCAGGTAGCTGGAGGAATAAGATCTATTGATGCTATTAACAGGATGTTTGAAAAAAAAGCAGGAAAAATTGTTATAGGAACACTAGCATACAAACAACCTCAAGTGTTACAACAATTAAAGGATAAAATAGAGAAAATAGTAATTTCAATAGATCAAAATAAAGGTATTGTCATGATTGATGGATGGAGGCAACCATCTGGATTTAAGGTAGTTGAAGCTATAAAATTATTTATGGCCAAGGGAGTTAAAGAATTTTTACTCACATCAGTAGATAGAGATGGAACGTTGAACGGCCCAGATTTAGATACACTTTCCTATGCTTCAAACATAAATGGAGCAAAAATAATTGCTAGCGGTGGAATATCAAGTCTTGAAGATATAATAAGAGTCAAAAATATTGATTGTTCTGCAGTTATACTGGGCAAATCTCTATATGATGGAAAGATAGATGTAAAAAAAGCACTAACAATAGTTTAAAAATGACTTTAGCAAAAAGAATTATTCCTTGTCTTGATGTAGACAATGGTAGAGTAGTTAAAGGTATTAATTTTAAAGAAGTGAAAGATGCAGGAGACCCAGTTGAATTTGCAAAAAGATACAGTCAACAAGGAGCAGATGAACTTGTTTTTCTAGATATAACTGCTTCAGAACAGAAACGAGACATTATTAAAAATGTAGTTCGAAATGTTGCTAGAGTTATAGACATACCTTTTACTGTAGGTGGAGGTATCAAAAAATTAGAAGATGCCAGAGATATTTTACTAAGTGGAGCTGATAAAGTTTCAATAAATACATCTGCTATAAAAAATCCAGAATTAATTACAGAATTAATGTCTATTTTTGGAAAACAATGTATAGTAGTAGCAATAGATGTTAAAAAAAATTATTATGAGATTGATCCCAAGGAAACTCTAAAAGATAATTATGAGCATAAATTGAAACAAAATAAGCGTTATTGGTTTGAAGTTATGATATATGGAGGAAAAGAAAGAACAGGCATAGATGCAATAACATGGGCTAGAAAGGTAGAAAAACTAGGGGCAGGAGAAGTTCTTTTAACAAGTATTGATGCAGATGGAACTGAAGAAGGATATGATTTAGAATTGAACAAACTTATTTGTAGAAAATTAAGTATACCAGTAATAGCCTCTGGAGGATGTGGCAAACCAATACATATGTTGGAGGTTTTTCAAAAAACAAATGTAGATGCAGCTTTAGCAGCATCTATATTTCATTACAAGAAGTCTACTATTAAAAGAGTAAAGCAATTTTTAAAAAGAAATAATATATACGTAAGAATATGACATTAAAATTCTTTTATATATATGTATTATCTATTTATAATGTCACGCCTAATATTATTAAAGGAAGATTAATTAAAAATTAAATTAACTTAAATTTATTATTTATTTAAACCTTTTAAATTTCCTTCTTGTTCTAACTTATCAGCATGAGCCGCAATATATCTCCAAATTATATCTGCCTTGTCAGATTGAAAATCCCAAGGGGCAAGAAGCACTAAATCATTTTCTCTTATCCACATTCGTCTTTTTATCTTACCTCGAATACGACATGTACGTACTTTACCATCATTACATTTGACAATAACATTATCGCCTCCTACGAGCTTTATAACTCTTCCAAACATTTCTCCTTCATGAGGCATAACAAGCTCTTTTAATGCAGCCTCATTCAAAACTTTTCTTTTCCCTAATTCTAATCCTTCCTTAATATATATATAAAATAAAGTAATTTAAAAATGTATTGTCTAATGATAAGAGATTTGAAAAAATCTAAAAGAATTGAATAATCATACTGCAATTACATTAGTTTTTATAGTTAAATTAGTTCTGCAATAAAAAACAAAGTAAATTCGCAAAAGAAACTATTATTATTGATAAGTAGTAAGAATATATTCAATTCAATTATTTTTCTAAATATTACTATATTCCACGTATTACAATAAAAAATCATTGAAGTTATTGAATATCTAGATTAATATGCCACTAGTTACTATTAACGAGTACTTATAGTACATTAATATCTATAATATATTCATGATTAATAGATAAAATAACTTTTAAGAAGTTATTACTTGAAACTTAAGATATACAAATAAATTATTTTGTTTTATAGTTTTTTCTCATGTATAGTTTATTCTTCTTAAGAACTAAAACATATTTCCTTGGCTTCGTCTTGATATACTTTAAAAATATCAGATGATATAGTTAGTAATAATATACATTCAATTTAACAATTAGATAAAATTAATTCAAGTAAAAAAAATATAGGGTATAATATTGAATTTTGTTCTATGTATAGGATATAAATTTATTCTCATTATTAAAAACCAAATAGTCAAAAGTTAATTTAGTTTTTTATAGATTTGATTGATTAAATAATAGTGATTTACAAATGAAAGAAAAACTATTCTATATAACTTTCATGGATAATAAAGCAAATATTAGAATCAGTCACATAATTAAAGAAAGAAAGAAATTCTTATGAAAAGGAACGAAATATAGATTTGTTGGGCGAAGTAGAGGACTTCATATAACGGGAATGTTATTAAAAAAATTCATAGATTTTTATAAATGAGTATAAAATTTAGCATATTATTAAAGGATTTAAATTTGTTTACAGAATAAATTTATATATATAATGTTATATCTGTTTTAGTAAGCATTTTAATCAATGAGATCTAATTTTTGATTTTCTTTGGACCTTTATTCATTTTCTTAATCATCATATATTAATATCATTTATAAAATTACTTCATTATATTAATAATTCACTAATTCTTTTTCATAAAATAAAAGTAGATGGATTTAATTTATAATATTCCAATTCATTATACAATTCCAAATACAAAATATAGTATAACCATAATTATTCCAATGACTAGAACTATAGATCCTATAACATACAGTAGCCTAGCTGGAAGCGAGGGGACGAACCTATTCAAAACCAACAAAATTATTCCTATTATAATTAATGCAATTCCTGTTTCTAATGATACCATTTCTATCCTATTATAATTATCAATGTTTATATCTCTTATAGTATTGATATTAATGGTCTTATTAATACAATAAATAAGTAATTCCAATCAAAATATTTATAGAATTACTCTTATATGTCATCAAGATATTCTGAAATAATAGCTCTAAAGTATTCGAAAATGGCATATAGAATAAAAAATATACAAAATAATTATATGCTGTCTTCTGATATCCATAACTTATATGAGTTACATTATATCACATTATATACTCTTCAGATAGAATATTCGCTAAATTAATCAACAGAACCTATTAGAATTCATGATAAATAGATATAATTAGAACAAAAAATTGATCGATAGGCTATTATTATTAGCTAATAGTTTTATTTTAACATCCATGAATCAGGTAGAACTCAAAAAATTATTTAAGAGCTCAATTAAAAATGGTCATATCAATAATAACCATCTTATCCCTTTTTTAAATTCTCAAACTCATGAGATTAAGATCAAAGAGGAAGGATATTTTCGTAATTTTGATTTAGTAATTGCATTAATTAATAAAGAAAATAAACAAAAAAAAACAAATTATGAATATTTTGATTTAGAATATGACATTCAACATAATATTCTTATGAGATCACAGCAATTTACTGAATTCTCGAAACTCGAGAAATGTAGAATTGATAATATAACATTCATACCAGTAGAGATAAAATCCGATAATGACGTACTCGATGAACGACTTCCTAATCAAATATTAAATGCTATTCTTACATTTGGTAGATCATATTTAGTAATAGACAAAAAATATGTTCTTAATAGAAATTTGCAAATATTAAAACTTCTTCCTACAACAATAATAGGATATAGTGGAAAAGAAGACTACTTTGAAATATTATCTATATTTAATAGATGTATAATGAATGGCATATTTAATATACCAAAAAGAAGTTTTATGAAATTGCTAATAAACAATAATATAACTAATAAAATATCAGAAATGGTTAAAATATATCATAGCCTTATAACTTTAGAACAAATTAATCAGAAACTTGTATTTAACTATCTTTTCAGATCAGAAGAAAATTTGACGTTAGATTTTTTGTTAAAAGAAGAAATAGATTTTTTGAAACAATTTTACAATTTTTCTACGTTACCTTCAGAAAAAACTAACAAAAAACAAATTAAAAAATTAATTAAATATAGTAGAAATTATTTAATTACAGATTTTTTGTAATCACTATATAAATTATTAAATAATTTATAGTTATAATATAACCTATATTTTATAATAAAAGGTCATATATTTTATAAATTACTAATTTAGATATTAAGTATAATTAATTTGGAAATTGATGCATTTTTTATTATGATTTTAAATATCTAACTAATACTAATCTACCTTTTTTCTATAGTAACTACTTATTCTAAAATATTTAAAGAAATTATTGTCTTTTATTTCTCATAATATTTCACATATATATGTATAAAGAATACTACTATAACAACTAGACACGACAGCAGGTAACAAAAAATGAGCAGGATTCATAGAAACACCAGAATTAATCCAAACAAAACGACATCTAAATCGACTATTGCTCAATACTATTCAAGTTCTTTGCTTCTTCGATATAAATTACAAGCAGTTTTAAGTAACATAATTAAGCCAGATGCCAATATTCAATATTAACAATAACATAAATGGAAAAATTAGTATATTTGGAGCATTCGCACTCGAATTTGTTTCATTTCTAATAATAAAATAAATGAAAATACTTCTTAAATATCTACGTCACTGATCATTCTAATTTATTAATACTCACAGTATTTTAAAGATTTTGTTTTGCACATATTGCAAAACCTGTATGTGCACAATCATCAGTACGGCATAAAGTACAGAAGGGGACACCATCAGTGAAAACAATCTCAATATCTGAGTTGTGAAGATTATCGTGAAGTAACAATTTGTTATTCTTCTTCTCAAATACGATAAGGATTAGTTGAACATTCTTGTTACTATCTTCACTATTTCCTTCTTCAATTGACAACCATTGACTAAAACATTCTATACCTTCTTCTAGGTTATTGTTTTTAATTTCAAATATACCAGAGTTGTAGACGCTTTTGGTTTTGGATACTATTGGCATTAATTTATTGTTCCTCTCTCTTTCTTTCAATTAGAAAGAATTGAAATTTATACAATTTTTACTATTGTTATATTATTAGACCTACTATTTCAAAGTATCCTTTGAAATAATAATAACTATTAAATACTTAGTTGTAGAAAAGTTTTTGCTTTCTTAGGTTAAATATGATATTGGAATATTCGATAGAATGCTATGGATGGAGTTACGATAGATGGAAGGGACCATTCTATTCTGAAGATTTAGCTAAGATATATTAACTTTCATACTATTCTAAACTTTTTGATTTTGTTGAAATAGATTCTACTTTTTACAAAATACCTTCTAAGTTTGGTTAACAACTGGAATAAAAGAACACCAGAAAATTTTAGATTTGCTGTAGTTCCCAAAGTCATAATTCATGATAACATCAAAAGATATAGAAAGGGTAATAGAACATTTTTGGGACGATGGAACCACTATATGATAAAATACTGTATTTCTGATTTACCTCTCCATCTTTACAAATTGCTGAAGGATTAGATTGGATTAAGAATATATGTTATCAATTAGATTCATCTTTTAGATAGGTTGTAGAGTAAAGCAATCTAAAGTTGGTTCACTGAACCTTTTTTATAAAAGAATCTTTCAAGCTCATGTAACAGGTCCTATAGCTCCGCTTTTTCATTGCAACGAACTCCAGAGAACCTTAGCCACAGTCATATATTCTAATATTACTCAGTAATTATATACCCTAGCCTTATGAAAATTCATAATTACAATCTAACGCATTGTAAGTTAATCAATAGCATTATCCAAAGGTTTTGCTGGATTAAATTTTTTATCTTTAATAATGATTTTTGTTCCAATTTTGTACTAGATAAATGTAGTATAATTTTCTTATGTAATCTTAATAATAAATGCCTGCTACTCAAGTTTGTGAACAAATTTCTTAAATTATTATTAATACCATTCTGTTTAATAATTTTATATGTTGTTTCTCCGAGCTTTATTTCTATTATCTATGCTGAGGTATTTGAATTCAATGCGGAAGACTATTATGCATCAGACCAAAGCATATCAGAAAAAAATCCAGCAAATTCTGAGGATATAGATAAAGAGAATTGTATAACTAATCAAGAAGCCTCTGTTCTA
>DATDKD010000196.1:0-3528 GCA_036520175.1 Nitrososphaeraceae archaeon | reverse complement strand
AAGACTATTTGCGCTTCGTAGTTTTTAAACTACTATTAGGTAATATTATTATAATAATTTTGTATTTATCAATGCGTGTAAATTTATGTTTAGAATTTAATTAACAAACTATTGTTATTGTATATCAATCAATTTATAATTTACGGCTAATAAAGAATCAAAATGATTTTAAGAATTGTTTAAAATTCTACTATATTTTATTCCTCTGATTACTACTAACCAAAAATCAACAATCTTTTATCTTACCAAGGTTTACTATTATATGCTCAAAGTCAGTGTTTGAGCCATCTTCCAATGGGTGTTAGTTGGTCGTATAACACCCAAAATCTACACTCTTTTATTCTACCTTCTGTTGTCATAATGCACCTTATCTCTGCTTGTGCAAAAATTCTCGTTAGTGGGTGTTACGGTAGACATCCACTTTTCAATACCCATTTAGAACAACACCCGATGATTCAACAGAACCAAAATATTACATACAAAACTACAAGACGATGATAATAATAAAAAAAGAATTTAGATTTTATTATTAGGATTTAATAATAAATAATTAATTTATTAAAAAAAATAGAGTTAAAATTAATATTTAACTTCTGTATGCTATGGGCCACCTGATGTTGGTGTTCGTGTATTACCTGTAAGGTTTTGATATGTTGATGTTTGCATTATTATTTCCTTTGCTTGTTTAATCAATTCATTAGCATCACCAGTTACTGACCAATGCAAGAATAATACCTTTGGTGATTCATTTAACATATGATGGTGCAATGCGGTTTGTGTCCAATTATATTTTTGCATAACTTTTTGAACTGGTACTACTTCTTCATCTATTACAGACCATTCTCCAAATGCTACTTTTAGATTATCCTGTTTTTGAGGAGATGTTGATGTTTGGTTATTGGCTGTATCTTTTGAACTAAAGGTTCCGGTATTATTCACAACTGCTGGTACCATTTCAATATAGTGACCAAGTCCTGAGAAATTATTCAATACTATTCCATCATTTCTAACTATTGGTGGTGCTTGACGATAAACTACTATATCACACAAGTTATAATCAGGTACTGCTTTTCCTTTAACTACACTGGCCAAGGCAGCACATTTTTCTGGCTCGTTTGCTGGTCTACTCTTTTCGTTGAAAACAAAGATAGTACCTTTTTCTGGTGCTTCTGTTTTTGGTGATTGTTGTTGGGCATTTACAGACATGTTGCTACTACTGTTAATTATTGTTGAAACTAACAGTAATATTCCTACAAAAGTCATAGTTGCTATTACTATATTCTTTGAAAATTTATTCTCCATTTGCGTAAAGATAGTAACAAAATGATATATAAGAATTGTAGATAATTTGGTCATAGCTATAAAATACTAATTTTTGTTTATCAATTTTTTTCTTCTATACTATATATTGTTCATGATTTTCAAAATTATCGTATATCAAATAAAATTAGTAATATACTATAGAGATCATAATTATTATTTTATGTATTTGACGTTTACAAATAGTAATATAATAATAGTAAGGAAAGGAGGATTTACTATTAGAAAAAAGAGTTAAGTGAATAATGAATTGTTTATAATTAGTATTGTTTACTTTTTCTCATTACCTCCACCAGTAAATACATCTCCTATTTTTTCTCCAATCTCTGCTAAAGGATTTTCTGAACTTTTATTGGCAGATTGTTGTTGAGAGCCTAATCCTGCTTCATTACCTTCTTGTGCTGATTGTTGCTGAATCGCTAAAACTTCTTTAATTGGAGATACTATACTCTGCACTGGACCTTTTGCATCCCAATGTACAAAGATGGTTTTTGGATTTTCTAAAATTGCATGATTATGTATTGCTACTATTGTCCAATTAGTTTTCGATAGTATCTTCAATACTGGTTTTAGTTCGGTTTGTAATAATGCAAATTCTCCCATTGCCATTACATTTTGTCTATTTGATATAGCTGAAGAAGCATTTACCGTTGTATTATTAGAGCCAGTACCACTCATCGTAGCAGCAGCAGATGAATCTCCCATTATTTCAACCAGAGAGTTTATTGCTAGAAATTTATTTAATACAGTTCCATTCTGGTCTGTTATTTCTGGAGATTGTCTCATAATAGATATATCACAAATTTCCTTATGCGGATTTAAAATTGGAAATGCATTTGAACCAATTTGAGAAGCAATAGATTTACAATCTATAGGTTCATTTGATGGCGTTTGTTGATTATTTGTACCTTGACCATATCCTTCTTCTACCAAAGGAATGAAAGTAGTTACTGCTATTATTGATACTAGTAGTAATAATGTTAAACTCATTGTTATTTTTATTGTGACAAGATATATAACAATATAATATAAAACTACTACATGTTAAAAAAAAATAAATCATGAGAAAGATAAAAGAAGTCCATTTTATATTATGATAATATTACTAAACCTCTGCAATAAATCTATTTTACCTTGTTTCTCATTAATCTCACAAGATGTGCAGCACCTAGATTATCAGTTATCTTTAATATGAGATTTGTCACAAAACTGACCAAGGCATAGTAGAATCCCTTACAACTATAACTGGACAATGCAATTGATAGAGTAAGAAATGAGCAAATTTCGAGTTAGTAACTAGGGTATATTTTCCTATAGTTGATTCAGTTATTAATATATCGGGATTGTGTATCATAACTGATTCTAATATAAGTTTCCCAAATTATATACTATTTTTTCGACATCTTCAAGGAAATATTATTTTGTTATGAGATATACTGAAAAAATTATTATTACATTAAAAATGTAACTGATAAAAGATAAAAAGAAGCTAAAAATTCTTGATTACTTCAGTATTCATTGGTATTCATTGTGCATCGTCATCCTCTCTTTTACAGTAGTCAAGCTTTTAAATTTTAATCAGAATTACTGATGTTATGATTTTCATGCTTTATATTTTTTCAATATTTTTGAAAATGTTTTAATTAGATAATTATGATATAATTCAACAATTAATTTTGAAAATACCAAATTTATTGGCCATATTAAGTTTAATCAGTTTTCTTAGTATAATCTTGGTTACTGTTTCTCCTCTTAAAAGTTATACAAATTTTTATGAAAATAACAACCATATTCTTTTAAAAATTACTCCAATTTATGCCCAAGGTAATAGTGGTGACTTTGAAGATGGTGGTATCTTTCCGGATTTTAAAGCAGAAGATAATGAAGAAGAAAAAGATGGTGGTATCTTTCCGGATTTTAAAGCAGAAGATAATGGAGGTGAAGAAAAAGATGGAGGTGGTGATGGAGGTGAAGAAAAAGATGGAGGTGAAGAAAAAGATGGAGGTGGTGATGGAGGTGAAGAAAAAGATGGAGGAAATGAAGAAAGAATTACCGAAAAGACTAATGATTTTAGCCCCTTATCCTCTGGCTCACCAATAAACACAGATGATAAAGTAAACCCATATGGCTCACCAATAAACACAGATGATAAAGTAAACCCATATGGCTCACCAATAAACACAGATGATAAAGTAAACCCATATGATG
>DATDKD010000195.1:0-2118 GCA_036520175.1 Nitrososphaeraceae archaeon | reverse complement strand
ATGCAGCAGCGGGTATAATAAAGAATAATAATGAAAGTCTAAAAATAGGACAAGTAGCACAAGCATTAGAGACAATTTTGAAAGACATATAGTGACAATTATATTGTAGGTTTTGAAACAAGTATTAGAGAAAAATTTCATTCTAAAAAAATCATAGGAATATAAGACATTATGTGTTAATTTCAGATGTTCCTTATGACTATAAGGATCACGACCTTGTTCTTGTTTTTTGCTATCGCTTCTAACTGGAGCATTATCTGTATGAAAAGTAATAGCAAATTTTAAGCCTTCTCGTCAGATAATCTCCTTTCTTCATGTTTATCTTGGTATGAGATAGCATCAGACAAGTTCATTATCTGTTGTTTTATACAAGCATTTTGTTCATGTTATCTCTCCATTTTAAAATTAAATCTTCTTCTATATTGTTTAATTCTATACTTCAGCAATAACGAGTTTTTTATGAGTTTCATAATGTCCGGGGAACAAGATATGTTCCCAAAGTTTTCTTTTATTTGAATTCACTGCTATTGGTACAAATCGATGAATCTTTTTGCTTCTCTTTTGTCTTGTCTAAATGTTGTTGCAATTGTTACTTGGAATCCTGTAATTATCTCTTAATCCTTTTTTCTAACTTCCTACGGGTGCATTTGCAATGGTCAATGCATGTTTTGAGACCAAAATAAATTCTTTCATTCATTAATTTATTTTGTATCATCAGCATAATATATGGCGCAATATGCACTTTATTAATTGAGAATAATTTTTCCATTATCCATTTCTAATTAGCAATAATTCAGGCATAGCATCTCTCAATAAGTTTCGTTGGTTAATTTAATCAGATAAATGTACAAACATCAAGTAGAGATACTATATGGGGAAAAATATTAGAAGTTGGAAAGCCAGGTATTCCAACAAACAGCCCTTAAGATCATTGTTATGCTATCATTTTAACTATCTGCATTAAAATATCAAGAAAAATCCTTTTCATTTACTATCTTCACTGTTTCCTTTTTCTCCTTAACGGCAGAATCATCGAGCGACAAGTAATGGCTTATAGTGGCACTCCTATTATCATTAAGAATTACATCCAATTTAATTACGAATTCTCCCCAACCTTGGGCTTCAAGCCTAAATCCTGTAGTTTTATTAGTGATCAGAATGTCTTTAACTCGAAAAGTGGGATGAAGATGATATTCTACCGCTTGTATTTGATTTATCAGTGATGGCGGTTCCGTCTCAATGAAAATCTTCCAGTAAAACCACTGTTCACCCATATCATTACGATAGCGTTTGCTAGTGTTTCTGACAATAATTTTTGCAGGCCATTTAATACATTGCATGCCTGTAATTAATTGTATATTTTCCTATTATAAAAGTTCATTACAATGCTGTTTTAATCATAATTCTAGGCTTATCTATAAAGAAAAAAAGAAAAAAATATCAAACAAAAATGAAATGCATAAAACTGAAGAGGTTGAAGAAGATTCTGAATGTTAATATCTTAAGAGGAGATTAAAGTACAAAAATTAAGGGAAAATAGAATTTGGAGATGAAAGCAAAAATAGTACCAAAATATTAATGCAGTTACTGTTCCTATGAATTCTGTGGGTTGCAACTTTAGTCAAATCTTTTTTCATTCCACCGAGTTAGAACAAAACAAGTTATTGAGGATAAAACAAATATTGACATATTTTAGCTGGATATGTATTAATGAACCTTTTGCTTACGGCTTCCAAGCAAATAATCACGTATTAAGACCATATCCTTTGTATCATCTGCTACTCCATTCTTTTACTGAAAAAACTAACGTTTTTACAATGTTACTCCTGTTAGTTATTCCATTTTTTTTATTGCCCTTCTCAATCTTCTCAGTATCAACATATAATACTTATACAACCAACAATCATTTGAATCAACAATTACTAATAATTAATTTAATCACTATTGTTCTTTTGTTTTCAATTACTGTTGCACAATCCAATATTGGGCTACTTCAAAATCCAATTTACTGCTCTGCTTTTCCAGTAGCATATACACTTATCTTAATTGCATTTATCTTATTTATAATAAATCGCAGAAGATCGGACACTGTTAATTGGCAAGGCAGAAAGTATACCA
>DATDKD010000194.1:0-4909 GCA_036520175.1 Nitrososphaeraceae archaeon | reverse complement strand
TGAAAAGTGGTCGAAATGTCCATGACTCAGAATTATTGTTTCAATGTCTTTAAAATTTATATTAAAAATATCTGAATTATAAATTATACCATTTTTACTTACACCAGTATCAAAAAGAAACTTCTGTTTGAACTTTTCATTATTGTATTTATATGATATTTCTACTAGCGCTGAAAAGCCATGTTCTGCTATTGGAGGCTTATTAAATCTTTTATTGCTTATCATGGGCGGTCGTTTTACCAAAGATAAACTAGGTAATAGTCTATCAGTTATATTATCAACCAAAATTGTAATATTTATCTCATCTACTATTTGAAGCATAATGAGAATAAGTTGTTTCTCGTATTATATTAATAAATTTAATGTATGTTTTAAATATAGTGTAAGAAAAATAAAGATATTTATCCCACAGTATTAAATTATTTAATTTTAATTTAATTTATAGATATAGAGAAACTCTAAGATATGTTTTTTAATAAATTAATTATTATTATAAATTTTCATTTTAACAGAAACAATAATACAAAAACTTAATGTGAATTCTTCCCGGTGATAATTAAATAAAAAAAACAAGAATTTATTCAAAAATGAATAAAAGTGACGATAATTGAATTGAGAGTTATTGTCTACTACTACTACTACTACTATTATCATCATCACCCGGTATAGGTATAGACATTCTTCTACCTGTCAATCCAGCTACTAGAATTTGTATACCTGTTATTAAAAGCGCTATTGCTATGATTGATGCAACCAATCCAAATCCAAATGCGGGTGATGCCAATATAACTATAGAGAGAGCAATCTCCAATGCACCCACACCTATAGTAAAAGCTCTATCCAGTTTGCTTTGATCTTTATGTCTAATACCATGTACAATTCTAGAAATACCATCAAATAGTAATGCAACTGCAACTAATATAATCACGAAAACACTTGTTCCTACAGGAAATGCCATTGCTACTATAGCTAATATAATTACAAGTATACCTAGTCCCAAGTTTGAAAAACGTGCTCTATTTTTTACAAATATACCTGCTATAACTTTTTCAATTCCTACTATTAATAAAAGAACAGAAACAAGAACTATTAGAGATATTATTGATATTATTGGATTAATTAGAATTAATATAGATAAGATAATTGCTAGTGCTCCTATTCCTATTTGAGCGGCAAAAACCCACTTAGGTTGATCAGTTTTTCTTAACATGTGTCCACAATATAGTTATCTATTTATATATGTTGTGATTGGATGATCTATAACTGAAGTAAAATTCATGAGTAAATTAAGTGATTCTTCTGCTATGATAAATAGTTTTTTTATAAAGTAACAAATTAGGCCTACAAGAAAATTTAATTACTTTGAAAATAAAAATATATCTATATAAAGACGAAAATTTTTATACAATTAAATCAATTTTTCTGAATTGTAAAGTTCAACAATAATAACTTGCTCATTTAGCCATTAATAATTGCAATTTGTCAATCCACGGTTATATTATCTTTAAAAGGCATCTGGTGTTAATTGGGTTAAATTTCATAGACTAATTCAAAGAGATTTTATCTACATTAGCCATAGATGAGGATTAATTTGGTCTAGGAATGAAAAAGATCTAATAAAAATATGTCATCTTGGGTATCTAATAAATCCTAAGGGATCTCTTGATTCATTTGTACTACTGTTCATTGTATGTACTACATTTTTTCCAGAATATTTAAGGAGATTTGATGCAATAGCAATCTAATGCTTTAAAAATCCATTCTCACAAACTATTGATTATTAAATGGACTTGCTATTACATCGTTATTGATTTTTAATCGTTTTATTTTCACTATAAAAGATTTATAAAATATCTTAATGGAGATTGCCTTATAAATACTAGGAGCATTTGATAATTTTGATGAAATTCGTTCAAATATCAGATTTACATGTAGGAGGATTATTCAAACAAGAAGCCTTCAATACACTAGTAGAGGAAATAAATGAACTTAATCCCGATGCAATAATTATCTCTGGAGATTTAACAGACGAGGGCCTAGTTTTTCAATTTAAAAAAGCTTCCGATGAAATTAAAAAATTTACATGTCCGAATTTAATAATCTTTCCGGGCAATCATGATTATCGTCATACTGGATATCTACTTTTTCAAAAGTATTTCCCTTCATCATCAAAACAAGTATATGAATTCAAGTCAGAAAAAGAAAATGTTGTGATTCTTTCTTTAGATACTGCATTACCTGATCGAGATGAAGGAGAAGTAGGTGATAGTCAGAATCTTTGGATAAATGAAGTATTAAAAACTTATGACAATAAAGTTATAAAAATTGTCGCAATGCATCATCATTTAATAGCTATACCTGATACCGGATTTACTAATTTAGTAGGCATTTTAGATTCGGGAGATGCTTTAAGGATTTTAACTGAAAATAGTGTTTCACTAGTCTTATGTGGACATAAACATAGACCATGGTTATGGAATTTAGGAAATTTAATAATTGCTTATGCAGGAACATCATCTTCTTGGAGATATAGAGGTATATTTGAGGATACATATAATATTATAGAAGTGAAAGAAAAAAACATAAATATTGATATAAAAATAGTAGGAGGAAGAAGATTTCCCATATCTGAACTGGTTGAAAAATACGAACCAGAAAAACGACTCCCATTTTCCAAGTAGAGTAGAATCAGATAATCTACATATTTATAAATACTTTAGATATTATTGAAATTTCCCCTCAATTATTGGTTTTATAGGTACTTGTTCCTTTCTTATTTTGAGCTTTGTGAATATATCGGCTGAGGATAAATTTTCTTTTCCTTCCTTAGTTTCAATATCTAAACCTATTTCCTGTTTTATCACATCTTTTCCTTCTCGAGCACCAATAAGTATTATTTGGGCATTTTGATAGTTTATAAGTGTTAAATTTTCGGATAACGGAATAAATTTTCCATCAGTTTTATTGAGATATTTTTGAATATCTTCAGGATATTTTGGACGCTCAGCTTCTGCAGTAGTGTATCCTTCTGAGACTGGTTTATATGGATTTATTACGGTAATAATATAACTTGCCTCTTTTTGTATTCCTAATTCTTTTTGAGCTTCACCAATCTCTTGGGGCATTTCAAGTATAAATGCTAATTCTGCATGATTTTGATGTTCTATTATAGCATATTTTCCTTCTCCAACAGGTCTAGCTGCATCACCTTTTTTATATTCATCAGCGGTCAGATCTTCAACAAGGTTCTGGGGATCATAAAAAATACCACCGACTTGAGCCCAAAATCTTTCTGAGGATCTAGCTTCGGTTTTTCTAATTTCAGGAAGTGATTTTTTACCTATAATAAATAGCCTATAAATTTTCTTTTCCTTTGGATTAGTATCCTTATTAGTATCATCTATTATTTTTTGCTCTTCTTCAGGACATAGAACCATATAAAATCTTCGGACATCATCTATACTTTTTATATCCGTAGCAGATACTTTAGGTCTAAAAAAAAAGAAAATATCTCCTTGTTCTAGTATTTTAACATCTACTTTTTCACTCATATACGACTACTATTATATCACGGAATCAAAATATAAAATACTTTAATATGTATATTAAATTATTCCATTATAATTTTTAAATTTACTTATTGTACAAACATCCACAAATAAGAATTTAAATAAATGAAATTGTGTGATTCTAATACGACTGAGTTATAACCAAATATTAATGGTATATGTTTTAGAATTGATAACAACTAGATAATTTTTCACTATATAGGGTTTTTTTATGATTTTATTTTGAGAGAGTGTGATGAATTGCTTTTGCCAGAATAAATATAACAAAACCCATTGAAATATATGAAATAAAATATGGAATTAGCTTTGTAACAATTTTCAATTTATATATATTATTTCAAATTATTCAAATAAAAACTTTTTAGAACATATAAATATAATTAATTATCAAACTATTTTGAAGCTCTGTTGTATCTGATAGAATAGAATCATAATCCAAAAGTATTAAATTATTTATAATTACTCATTTGAATCCTAACAAGTTTATCGGTTCCAGACTCGGCTCCCCAAACCTCTCCAGGACTTCCTAATATCTGACGTACTTTCGCATCTTTGCTCGGTAACTTAAACTCTTCAAATCTTTCTAGCAGTGGATCAAACATTAAAAATGAATTTGATGCAAAATCACTAATCCATACTTTATCATGTTCATCTACGTAAACAGCATATGGCAATGGATTATCTCCTGGAAGCAGCCATTCTTTCCAACTCTGGGTATCAGGATCGTAAACGCCTAATTTGCCAGAATCCCATTCACTTACCCAAATTCTGTTAATAGAATCAGACCAAACACGTCTCGCTCCTTGATCAAGAGTTGGGGGTTCCAGAACCGTAACATTTCCTGTTTCTAAATCAATACGTGCTATATAATTACCAGCTAAAGAGGCAAAATATACTTCTCCATCTGGAGTTGTAGTTATTCCATATGGTCCAGGACCTCTTGGTGATGGAAAAGTCTTAATTTGTTCCGTTGTCGGATCTAAGCGACCATAAATACCATTTTGTCCAGTGAACCATAAGACCCCCCTTTGATCAAAGGTAGCTGTATTTAGGTTAGCGTATGCATTATCTGGAGATAAGGAAAAAATTTTGATTTCCTTCGTTGAGGGGTCCACTCGTACAATGGCATTCAGTCCTCCATCTGTAATCCAGGGAGCACCATCTGGGCCAACAATAACACCGTGAGGAGCAGAACCTTTACCCAGATGAATATGATATGTGTCTCCAGTACGTGGATCTAAGTGTCCTAATTCACCTGATCGTTGGGCCGTATACCAAATTGTTCCATCTGTTGCCGGTGCAACATCGTGTGGGTGAGATCCGAATGGAACTGGAAATTC
>DATDKD010000193.1:0-4233 GCA_036520175.1 Nitrososphaeraceae archaeon | reverse complement strand
TTAGTCAATAGCTAACAAGTTTATTAACATATTGTTATTGTTAACTACAGAGACACGTACTCGTTATAGAAGATAATTTTTCGGCGCCGAAAAATTCAATTACTATCTATTAATTGTAATTGCATAGTAAAATTGTTTTATCTATTCATTCCTATTGAAATATTTACAAAACAAATACGTGGATATTTCTATTTTTTAATTGATAAAATAAAATACAATATCATCTCTATAATACGTCGTGACTCTAGATTTCTTCACTCTGCGTAATTGCCCATTGTTCTCTCTGCAGCTAAATTACTCACTCATTAGGCAAATATATTTTTATAAAATGAGAACTCTATCTAGTTCATGGGTATAAATATAATCGTTTTAGTGTATATCTTACATTTGTATTATTTATTTTACAGAATTACTATAGTGGAGAGACATGAGATATGAAAAATTTTTCTTCTAAAGGCATTAGATTTTCTGGAGACTCTATAAAAAGCTGTGTAGGCTTTATTGATTTGGTAGATTCAACTAAAAATACCATTACAATGGAGGGTTTAGATTATATCAGAAGATATTATTCTACATTTATAAATTCTGTATCTAATATAGTTAAAAGTAGTAATGGAAGAGTTGTTAAAAATATTGGTGACTGTTTGCTATTTTACTTCCCTAAAACTTCAAATGATAAAAACGAAAATTCCTTTAGAGAGGTTATTGAATGTGCTTTGAAAATTTTAGAGACCCGTTATAGTCTTAATGATGAATTATCTAAACAACATTTACCACCATTTAACTTTAGGATTAGTATAGATTACGGTATAGTAGATTTGGCTTTAGTTGGTGATTATAGTCAGATAGATTTATTTGGATCAACATTGAATCTTTGTTCGAAGATAAATTCATCATCATTATCCATTCCAAATGAAATCATTATTGGAGATAATTTTTATAGAATGTTGAAATCTTTTTCTTCTGTTGTTAAGGATTTTAATTTTGCAAATAATGGTATCTATAAAATTACAGAAAGTACGGAATATCCTACTTATAAGATTAAAAGAAAAAGTTATTCATCCTCATCGCGTATTACTACAAATGTTAATGATACAAGGAATTCTTATCAGGATAAACAATTAAGTAGTTCCATCTTTGAGAATTCTTTAGATAACAGTCATCATAATGATAGAAAAGGAAAAGGTTTATTTTCGCATAACAAAAATAATAATAACAAAAAAATAATTTTAGTCGATGATGAACAGGATATACTTTTCACTTATAGAGCCTTTTTACAAGATTACAATTATGAAGTAACTTCTTTTACAGATCCTTCAATAGCACTTACTTATATTAGAGATCATAGCAACTTCAATGATTTACTAGTCATACTAGACATTCGAATGAAAAATTTGAATGGATTTCAATTACATCAACAAATAAAAGCTATAGATCCAACAATTAAGATTTTGTTTGTAACAGCTTTGGATATCTTAGATGAATTATTAAGTATAGTTCCTGGAGTATCAAAAGAACAAATTATGAGAAAACCAGTTGATAAAAAGATATTTACAAATACTATAAAAAAATTAATAAATTAAACAACTATTACATCAAATATTTCTTATAGAAAACAGTAAAACCTTGTCCCTAAAATTTTACCTAATAATATTTTGAATGTGTGTCATTTTAACTTTTTAAAATAGATATCTAGTAAAATAACAAATAAGTTTGAACTTTTTCTTTAAGAGATAGATATTCTTATATCTTCTATGGTGTTTTCTAATCTGTACTACATGTATAACCATAACAAAATAATACTAAAAAATATCTATGGTTTTCTCAAGTTATTTGTAGTTTTTTCATACTTAGATAAAGAAAAAAAGAGAAGATGAAGTCCAATTTGCCATTTGTCTTTCATTGGGATCATAACATAGGGGGCCATTTATTTAAATACGTAATATTGCCTTCAATTTCTCTATCGATAATTGCATTAATTTCAGTCAATTCGCATTTATGGGTAACATCAGCTATTGATCATTTTTATATCGAATTATTTGGTACATTACTCGGAGGAATACTCGCATTCTATTATATATCGCGTGCTCAAACGCTAAATGATAAATTTAGTCTATTTATTGGTATTGGTTTCCTCGTAACGGCTTTAATTGATTTGTTACATGTTATGGTTTCATTTGTATATATGGATAATATAATATTTCTCAAGTATTTCATCCCTCAAACATGGTTTGCAGGACGCTTATTTTTAAGTGCTATGTTGTCTATAGCAATGATAAAGTATACTTTTTTTTCATCTATTACTCCAGTTACAAAACAACAACACATATCTTCAAAATCAACTAAGGGGAAAAAAATATCAAAATTACTTTTATTTTACTTGATTATAGTTACTTTATTCGCTTCTATTGTAGCTGTAAGTTCACTCTTTGTTGTTTTTCCGTTTTCTGTAAGTGATAATATCCCTTTACATAGACCTTATGAAATTTTTCCATTAGCATTATTTTCAGTGTCACTCTATTATTTCTATAAAAATAAAATCTATAAAAATAAAGATGTTTTCTATACTAGTATAATTGTTTCTATTGTGTTTGATATTTTTGGACAAATTATAATGTCTTATTCCGGACATCATTTTGATACTGCCCATAATATAGCGCATATTTTGAAGGATGCTAGTTATTTTATCAATATTATAGGATTAGCATTATCAGGTGTCCAATATAATACCAGCTTAAGAGAAACAAATGAAATACTTAGCATTCAATATCAAAAAGTGAAGGACTCAGAAAAAATGAAGGATGAATTTATTAATATAGCTGCACATGAATTAAGAACTCCTATACAACCTATACTTGGATTGACAGATATAATGTACTCTAAAATTAAAGATGAAGATCAACGAGAATTATTAGACATTATAATAAGAAATGCAAAAAGACTAAAAAGGCTTACTGATAATGTATTGGATGTTACAAAAATAGAAAGTCAATCTTTAGTTTTTAATAAAGAAAAACTGAATCTTAATAGTGTGGTATCTGATGTTCTAAAAGAATATGTTAATAAAAATATTACACAAGAAATGGCAAAAATAGTATATGATTTTAAACCTAAAAATGGTATTATTGTAGAAGCAGATAAAGATAGATTGTCTCAAGTGATTCACAATCTTTTAGATAATGCCTTAAAATTTACATATTACAACCAAATGATATTTGTTATTGTAGCATTAAACAAAGACAAAGAACAAGTTATAGTTAGTGTAAAGGATACTGGAGAAGGCATCGCAGAGGAGATATTGCCTAATTTGTTTTCCAAATTTAAAACTTATTCTAATACTGGTACAGGATTGGGACTATATATATGTAAGAATATTATAGAATCACATGGTGGCAAAATCTGGGCTGAAAATAATTATGATGGTAAAGGAGCAACGTTTCGGTTTACATTACCTGTTATAAAATAATATCCTTAACAATAATATCTTATATGATAAAAAATATATTCTACAATCATTCAGGAAAGCAATTGAGCAGTCCCAGAGTTAATATTGATACTCCTGATTAGATCTATCAGAAATTCCTAATATTTTTATTTAGATTTTTTTTGCATTTAATTTTAGAACTTCTTATTTATCCATATCTTCTTAATCTTATTATATCACATAATAATCAATATAAATGATCCCCATTAAGCTAATGCAGTGTGTAAGGTGAGCCTTTATACTTCCAAATAGCATTATATTGTTGTCTCATGATTATAATTTATAATATAACTAAATAAAATTAAAAGAATTTAATACTATTATATTGAGATTCTCTTTTTTGCAGGTATACATTCGCGAGACTGTGTTTTTGTTATAAAGTATGATGACAGAAGAATGAGTAATTAAAAGTATAAATAATTCTTCCAGAAGTCACAGTTCATTTGCATTGGTTAATGCATCAACATTGGTTTAGTTGGATTGGGGAGTGTATTTTCGTATTTTATATTAGATTGTGTATATTGAATGTATAGATATTGTTTTTCTATTCTCTTTGTATTATGTTTCTTATTTACATATCTTGGATTTTTTCTAAAAACCTTTTCTAAGAGTCTTCCTGCTCTATTTTTTGTTCTATTCAAGTGGTCAAATACTATTATAAAGCAAATCTTTTGAAGCATTCTTTTAATAGATTCATATATCCTTTGAATTATTTTATCATTTATTTGAGCTTTGTTATTTAACTGTTC
>DATDKD010000192.1:0-7851 GCA_036520175.1 Nitrososphaeraceae archaeon | reverse complement strand
ATTTTCGTTATAGGCAAGCTGTTACTGCTGCTGGATATGGTTGTATGGCTGCCCTAGATGTTGAAAAATGGCTAGCCGAAAAGAAAAACGATAACAAATTATGATAATTTAGTAATAATAAAATTTTAAAATGATAATCTATTTAATTGTATTTGAATATTAGAGATACAAATACAACAATAACTAAATAGAAATTTTGCCTCAATAAGGAATGAATAATTTTTTTATGTCTTATTACTATTTTGTTTAAAACTTAAATATTCATTGTTAAAAGAGAATTGTCTTTTTATCTCTAGTAAAATAATTCTGAAAGATACTTTGCATTGTTCAAAGCTTTATCGTATTCTTCAGCTGTAAAAATATTTTGTTCTTTATATAGACTCTTGAATTTTCTTCCATCATCAGCAAATATGCCTACTATTATTCCCTTTTTAATTTTATTTCTAGTTTCTAGCATTGCTGACATTACTGAACCAGAGGATGGTCCAACTAACATATCCTCTTTGTTAGCAAGTTCTTTTACCATTGTAAAAGAGTCCTTATTAGTTGCAGTAAACCATTCATCCACTACACTCTCTCGTCTTTGAAAAAGTTCAGGCATAGAAGACTCTTCAAAATTTCTCAATCCTTGCAGTAAATGATTTCTTTGTGCTTGAATTGCAACAACTTTGATATTAGGATTCTTCTCTTTCAAATATACGCCAGTACCTGTTATAGTACCTCCAGTTCCACAACCTGTAAGGAAATGAGTAATCTTGCCATTAGTCTGATACCATAGTTCAGGACCAGTAGTATCATAATGAGCCATAAAATTAGCATCATTTTCATATTGATTTGGCATATAGTAAATATCTGGCCTTGGAGTAGCTATTGCCTTTGCAAGTGCAATACTCTGATCCGTTCCTGCTCCTACTCTAGGACATAAATCGTCTGATGTTTCATGTATTATGGCTCCTAATTTTTTAAGTATTGATTTCGTTTCAGCACTTACTTTTTCTGGAATAACTATCTCAACTTTGTAGCCCAATGATGAGGAAATACCTGTTAATGCTATTCCTGTATTTCCTGAAGTGGGTTCTATAATTATGCTTTTGTCTTTCTTGATTCTTCCTTTTGATTCTGCATCTTTGATCATCCAAAATGCAGCTCTGTCCTTAACAGAACCAAACGGATTATGCCATTCTAATTTAGCAAAAAGTTTTATGTTATCTGTTGAAAAAGAAGATAATTCTATTAAGGGAGTATTTCCTATTTTTTCTATTACTTGATTTCTTGTTATTGTTTGAGTCATTTTATTTTGCCTTTTTTATTACAAATTCTAAATCTGATTCATTTTTATTTACTGATATTAAATCATGTCCATTTCGGTTTACCCATCTAGAAATATCTTCTTCTGATTGTGGATCATCAGCAACAACCTTTAATCTTTCACCTATAGTCATTTTTTCCATTTCTATCTTTGTTCGAAAAACGGGTTCAGGACAGTAAAGTCCTCTTACATCAATAACTTTTTTAAAATCATTATTATTATTATCCACTATGTTTCCAATATAAAAAGAAGCTCTTGCAATATAAAATGGTTATGACCTTATTATATAGCTAAATTCATCGAAAAATATCTTTATTCTCTTTTCTTATGATTTTTGTAATTGATCTATTACTTTTAGAGTAGGTAACATTTCTAACTATTGCTATTGGTATACCTTTTGTCTTGCCCATAACTAGCTCTGCTGCTCCTGCTATTTCATCAACAATAGCTATTTCTGTAACTTTCATAATTTTACCAAACATATCTCGTTTTCCTTTATAATTTTTTAAAGGATTAATCCCTGCAATACCTATTGCAATATTCGTCTGACCCATCCTAAAAGGACGACCGAAGGTATCAGTTATTAAGACGGCAATATTTTTTCTGGTTTTTTTATAGATTTCTTTTCTTATTGTATCAGCAGATTTATCAGGGTCTCTGGGTAGTAGAAGTACTCGATTTTTGCTTTTGCTTACATTACTTTGATCTATACCAGAATTTGCACAAATAAAACCATGTCGTGTTTCTGTAATAATAGTATTATTAAATACTCGAACAATCTTTCTAGATTCTTGGAGTATTAATTCTACAATTCGAGGGTCCTTGTTGATTTTTCTGCCTAATTCTCTTGACCTAGACGAAGGAATAATAGACTTTAGATAAACTGATCGTCCTTCATTTTTTGAAATAATTTTTTGAGCTATGACTAGTATATCTCCATTTTTTATAATTTGATTGTTATTTTTTACTGACTCTAAAAGAGTATTTAATAATTTTACTTTCGGATTTATGTTTATATTGATGTATATTGGAATTATTTCAATTTTTTTAAGCATTAGAGTTTATTTTTTTTTGTTAGTGTTTAAAATCCATGTACCGAATCTTTTTTCCAATAAATTCTTGAGTAGTAATAAGTTCCTTAATTCAACCACATCGTCTGCTTTATTTCTGACTAATTCAACAGGACAAAAACCGACTGTGTAACCTGCGATGTCAAATAATTTTATGTCATTAGCTCCATCAACAACTACCACAATTTCTTCTTTTTTCAAACCCCATTGTTTTATTATTGGTCTAACAACAACTGACTTATCTGAAGTAACTTTTAAGTCCAAATCATCTAATAATCCATTTTTAAAAATTAAAACATTAGAAAAAATTAAATCTAATCCTAATTCTTTCTTCAGTCTATCGGTAATAATTGTAAAACCACCTGAAACAGCAATCATTTTCCATCCTGCATCTTTTAGGGCTAAACAGAGATCTTTTGCTCCAGGCATAATTTCTAAGTTTTCTGCTATTAGTTTGGCATCATCAAATTTTATACCTTTCAAGGCATTAACTCTTTTTCTCAGGCCTTCTTCCCAATCTATGTCTCCTCTAATTCCTTGTTTTGTAATATCCCAAATTTCCTTTTCTTTGGAAGGTCCAAAAACTTGAGCCAAAATGGGTAAATATTCTGCATTAAGTAATACTCCTTCCACGTCAAATATTATTAACATAGATATTTGCTTAAGCGGCTATCTAACCGTATATTAAGCTTGTCTGATCAATTATGAGAGGAACTCTTGCAATATTAAAGTCTCAATATAACTAGAACCTAATTATTAAAATATTCCAAGTAAAAAATAATAATATGGAATTCGACCTTTAACTAACCAAAAAATGGAAAATGCTCAAATGATGATTTATTTTCTAATTATTTGTATTGTGGCAGGAATTTTTTCTACTTGGCTGTATCTCTTATTGTTTATGATTAAATCACTTGTGCAATCACCAAGGTTAGGGAGTATTAAGAATATCAAAATAAACTTTCCAAGGGTTAGTATAATAGTTCCTGCTAGAAATGAGGAAAAATATATTCGTAAATGTGTAGACAGCTTATTAAAACAAGATTATCCTGACTTTGAAATAATTTTAGTTAATGATGAATCATCTGACAAAACTTTGGAGATTATGAAGGAATATAAAAAATCAAATTCTATCATCAAAGTCCTCAATGTTAAACAACCTGGTGATGATTGGATTGGGAAAAACTGGGCATGTTATCAAGGTTATCTAAAATCAACTGGTAAATTATTGTTGTTTACAGATGCTGATTCTTACCATTCAGAAATTACACTGTCTTTATCTGTACAAAACATTAATCACTATAGATTAGATGCACTAACAGTTATGCCTAGGTTAATATGTAATGATTTTTATACGCAAGTCACTCTTCCTATATTAACTACTTTTCTGCATACGCGATTTTCTCCATTAAAGGTTAATAATGCAAAATCAAAGCTTGGATATTTCTTCGGGAGCTATTTTATTATTAAGAGGAAGACTTACGAAAAAGTTGGTTCGCATGCCGCAGTAAAAAATGAAATTATTGAAGATGGTGCTTTAGGTAAAAAGGTAAAAGAGGAGAATTTTAAAATAAAGATGCTTAGAGGTGAAAGTTATGTCCAAGCAATTTGGGCACGCAATTCCTCTGAATTATTTAAGGCTATAGATAGACTGATTATACCTCTCTTTAAGGAAAACAGGCTAAAATCAACTCTTTTGAGTATAGCCTTGTTCTTTTTATTGATATTTCCGTTTGTAATATTTTTTTTATCATTAACTTTACTTGGAATTCATCCCAATGCATTCGATTTTGTAGTGTTACTACTTACAGGTAGTACATTGCTCATTTTAGTGTTAACAAATTTAATTCAGCTAAGTAGGACATTATTAGCAAAAAAGATTTATTCTCTAGCAGGTATAGTCGGCGCAACAATTATCGTTTCGAGATTTTTCTGGAGATTATTAATATCAAAGAGAAAAAGTATTGTAAAGTGGCGAGATAGACTTTATAAAATTCCATCAAATCAATCTACTGCATTATAATAGTCTGCAAATGTGAAAGTGATTATTTTCCTTTTTTTTTGATACAAATTGATTTATAAAAATTTTATTTTCTTTTTTGGATGCTAAAATGTATCTCTTATATACATGGATTGACTTTTTGATACCAATCCTTTTAGTTGCTAACACTAAATGAGGAATAAACCCTTTCACAATATTTAAGTCGTTATTTATATTGGTCAAATCCTGGTTATTATATTGTTTATCTATCCCGAACGCTTGGGTAATTTTGCCCGGTCCATTTGTTAAAAGCATTATATCGTCCAAATTCCTATAATCTTTCATATATTCAATTCCTTCTTTTGGTTCTACTCCTCGTATTAATACAGCACCTGCAATCTGATTTTTAGATTTGGCAGTGACATTGAAACAATAATGATTTCCATATGTAAAATAAATATATGTTCTTCCGACTGGACCAAACATTACCATATTTCTTTTGGTCATTCCTCTATAGGCGTGACTTGCTTCATCACTTTTGTAACCATAAGCCTCTGTTTCTACAATAATGCCGGATAACGTAATTTTTCTATTATTATTTCTTATTGTCTTTACCAATTTTGTTCCTATAAGCTTTTTGGCTACTACATTGGTATCCCGTGAAAAAAATTCGTAAGTTAAAATTGGCGGATCCAATCTATTTAGTATTGTAATTAAAATTATTAATAGATTTAGGAGGAAGGTAATCGATGATTGATTTAAATAGTCTTGGATAGTAATAATTTTGTTTGCAAAAAAATCTTGGGATTAATTATGAACTCAAATTGCCATTAATACTAATTCATACGCCATTTGGGCTACGGTTTTTTGACACAGTAGCGAATTCCAGACTAGGGAAGATTTATGCTGCATTGAATATTTATTTAATGCCATTAATAACAGCATTAGCTGTTTTTTTAATTATGGGTTCTCTTCTTGTCTTATTTTCAAATGATTCTGCCAGAGAAGGTATTCGCGAAATTGGACCACAAGGCAATCTATTGATTCCAGGATTGAATCCTATTCTACCATGGACGTACGGCTGGATTGGATTAGTTATTACTATTATAATTCATGAAGCAGGACATGGTGTTGTTGCTCGAGTGTATAATACCAAAGTCGAATCTACAGGTATCGTATTGTTTTTAGGGATACCTATTGGTGCATTTGTAAATATCCAACAAGACGAATTAAATAAAACAACTTTTAAACAAAAAAGTGCCATTCTTACTGCAGGTCCATTGAACAACATGGTTTTGGCAGGAATCTCCTTTGGATTACTTTTTCTTTTGGTATCCTCCCTTACTCCTATTTCTCATATTAAAGGCAATGAAACTGGTATTACTGTCTTGACTATTGGAGAAAATTCTTTAGCCAAATCAATCGGTCTTTCAAAGAATTCTCTAATTACTCATATTAATGCTGAACCTATAGAAGATGTTCAAGAACTCAGGACAATATTAAGAGACAATTTAGGTACAACAATACAAATTAAATGGATATCAGAAGACAAGAGAGAACAAATAAAGTCTCTAAAACTTCCTTCATCTATTCCCGAAAGTAAAGGTGTGTTAGGGGTAACCCTTACAGATGCATTTTTCAATCCTGAATTGGTACTAGACAATTACAAAAATCTTTTTTTGACCAATCCATTAGCAATTCTTATGCCTCCAACCTTGCAGCAAAATCTTGTTCCTTACTCTGAAAGTATGTCTTCTTATTATTCTTCAAGTATATTTGGTCCTGTCTTTCCATTTATTGCAAATTTACTGTTTTGGATTTGGTTTATCAACTTTAATGTAGGTATATTCAATGCACTTCCTATAACCATGTTAGATGGTGGTCAGTGGTATGGTACCTTACTTGAAAACAAAATTAAAACTAATAGCAGAATCAAACCCTTTACCATTTTAAGTATCGTTTTTGTAATTATCGTAATATTATCATTTACTCTGCCATGGGTTTTAAGATAAAACAGAATATCCATTCTTTTCACTAATATTGTTAGTGAATTATTTAATATATGACTAAAACTATAATAATGGAGATATAAATAATAGATATGATTCAATTTATGTTTATTGATACTTTATTTTTAAAATAAATATATAATTGGTATTCGAATAAAAGAAAAAATTTGATCAATATGAAAAAAAATAATGGAAATGGTAGTGATAAAAACAATTATAATAAATCATTTAGTAGTGAAACTAAAAGTGAACCACTAGATAAAACTTCTAGGAGTCATAAATATGTTAAAGATGAAGAAGCAATAATAAAAACAATTTTTGAATCTATCCCCAAAGAGTCACAAATTACTCTTGCTAGATTTGAAGGACCCAATATTGCGTTATATACAAAAAATCCTAGGTTTTCTCTTACAGAATTGACATATTATCTATCGTCTTTGTCCAAAAACTTAAAGAAAAGATTCGTAGTAAGAACTGATCAATCAATCAGACTTCAAGAAGACGAAACACGGTCTATTGTATCTAGAATATTACCTAAAGAGGTAATTGTCTCTGCTCTCTTTTGTGATGAGGCAACAGGCGAGGTTGTCTTAGAGGTTAATAAACCTGAATCAGTTATCTCTGAAACTATCATTAGTATAGCTGAAGCCACAGGTTGGATAGCACATTTAAGACGTTCCCCTCACATCCCATCAATGAGTATAAAAAACATACATACGATTTTAAAAAGCTCTTCAAAAGAGCGTAGTAATTTTCTTCGTGAATTAGGCAACAGAGTTTTTCGTGATCCAATAATTAAGAAGGAAGATGAAAATCAAGAAAAGGAAAATATTCCACAAAAAGCTTTGGTAAATGATAAACAAAATAAAAATTGGAATAACAAGGAAGTTTATATTTTCTGTCTAGGTGGAGTAAAGCAAGTAGGAAGATCTTGTTTTATTGTCATGACTTCAGAGAGTAAAATAATGTTAGATTGTGGAATCAATCCTGGTGAGAATAATGCTATTGATGCCTATCCCAGGATAGATTGGTTTGATTTTAAATTAGAGGATTTGGATGCTATAGTAATTAGTCACGCCCATATAGACCATCAGGGATTTTTGCCGACATTATTCAAATATGGATACGATGGGCCAGTTTATTGTACTGAACCAACATTACCTTTAATGAATTTACTTCAATTAGATTCAGTTAAAATTTCACAAAATAATGGTGTTTATTGTCCATATGAAATTCGAGACATAAATGAGATAATCAAACATTGTATAACATTACCTTACGGAAAACCGACCGATATTTCACCCGATACTACCATTACACTGAATAATGCTGGACACATAATGGGGAGCGCAACGGTACATCTTAATATTTCAGGAGCACATAATATTCTCTATTCTGGAGATTATAAATATGCTAAAACTCAGCTATTGGATAGTGCTGTTTCAAATTATCCTAGAGTGGAAACATTGATTACTGAAAGTA
>DATDKD010000191.1:0-2148 GCA_036520175.1 Nitrososphaeraceae archaeon | reverse complement strand
TGAATACATAATTAATAATAAGGAACATCATGAATTCTTTAATAGACGAACAATATATTCTGATTTAATCAATAAATTAGAAAAACTGCAACTTGTAGAACCTCTTGATTTAAGACTAACAACAAATACATTAGATACGGTTATAGAACTTTTTTCTGTTGACGCTAATTGGAATAATATAGACGACGAATACAAAAAAACTCATCCACTTATCCTTATTAGAGCCAGAAATATACTATTTACTTCAGTAATGCTTGTTTTTCAAAAACACTAATTGGATTTGTTCTTATATTCAATTCGCTAGCGATTATATCCTGTTCTCTTTATTTGACAATGTTGGAATTATCTGCTGCTTTTTGATTTATCATTTCTGTAGTTTGATATAAAATCATAAGAACGGATGAGGATCTATAGTATAGGCTAAAAAATCCTACTATCTATAGAAATGCATCTATTGAAATGTTGATCTGTCTTTAAGTGCAATTATGTGTTTCTCTCCATTTCCATAGGTCTTTTCAAAATCTTTTTAAAATTGTATGATCTGAGAGACTTATTATCGTCTCATAAGCATCTTACCATGAACTTCTATAAGAAGTGAAATATCTTTACTGTTTGATAATACATTATGGGCACCTTTTAGCACTTAAATTCCGCTCCTTCTACATCAATTTTAACCCAGTTCACATCTGTTATTCCTTTTAATTGCAACACCTCGATAAATAATTTAAAAAAAGACAGATAGAATTTATCTGATATAGTTGCTCCTTTTGTTTCCCTCACCATCATGAATCGCTTCCTATAGAATCTTGATTAGCTAAAGTAGTCCTTTCTTTCATTTCTATTATTTCTCTTTATTTCAAAACAGTTTAAATCTCTTGTTCGTAGACATAATCGTTCTTGTTTTAAACATAGGTGAATCATAAAATGCAATCTATAAACAAGTAGAGCATGTGATTCTTCTAGAAAGTCTTCTAAGAAGTTTCTCTCCTAATATATTCAACTTATGATAAATGTAAAATAAATCGTTTATAGATTAGCGAAGTGAGTTATAAAATCGATTATTCCCTGCGTCTAAATTAAAAACAAAAGATATTGTCCTACTGCTAAATAACTACCTCTATTCTTCCATTTTAAGTTCAAAGAAAAAGATGGATAATAGTGATAGTAATTCAAGTTATTTTCTGAACAGTAGATTAAGTATAAATTACAATCGGAATTTAGAGACATTGTCTACATCTAATGTTTAATATAATTAAAGTAATAATTGCTGTAATATTATCGAGCATGTCTTTATTTCTGATGGCCAGTTCTTTATCTAATACCGCAGGAGGATACGAAAATTTTGTCAAAAGGGTTGATTCTATTCCGAATGATAGGTATTTGCAAGCAAAGGTCATAGTAAATGATGGCTTTGAGTTGACAGCATATATGGCCGTAACAAACGAGCAACAGGTAAAAGGTCTGTCTGTCAAAGACCATTTAAAAGAAAATGAGGGAATGTTATTTGTTTACGAGCAGCCTACAAGGCAAGGATTTTGGATGAAAGATATGAAATTTCCAATTGATATTATTTGGTTAGACAGTAATGGCACAGTTGTTCACGTTGAATATAATCTACAGCCATGTATGATGACTTTTGCTTTTATCTGTCCATCTTATATTCCAGATAAAGATTCACTTTATGTCTTGGAGACAGTAGCTGGTTTTTCTAAAAAGCATAGTATAAAGGTAGGAACAAATGTCGATTTTCAACTAATTAGATGAGGACTTCCTTTGGTCAATTATCAAAAAATGTTAAATCTTCCTTTAACCTTTTGGAGTATTTTAAACCTGCGTGTTGTAAAGCCTACATGAAGTAACGTGAAATTGTTTCTATTCATTACAACAATTATTATGCCTCAGACGACATAATCTGTCACTATTGAGTAATAATAATTTACTTTCGTACTGTCCGGTAAAAGCCAAGAATGTTAAATGCCTTATTGTATTATAGCATCTATCTTATTTTTCAACAATAGAAATATTTCCAAGAGTCTCATCACTTATTAAGCGTTTATTATAACTTGCGTCTTCTTACATAATTGCAGACATTCCGGTGGATGCGTGAGAGAATACTTTTTATGTATTATTTGCCATATATGCGCAAAG
>DATDKD010000190.1:0-3614 GCA_036520175.1 Nitrososphaeraceae archaeon | reverse complement strand
CAATTGACCCTTTCTTTGGTGAATTATCATTTGAAGTATTTTTTGAAGGTATGAGTTATTTAGAAGGTGATGATGTAGAAATTGTTCAGATACATCTGGGAACTCCCGGTCAAAATGGTCCTACTGTCTTATCCTTTTGTAATGAAAAGACGGGAGTAGGGCACTGTAGAGAAGGACCAGGCTTGTCGGTTGAAGGCATTTTAACAGAAAACGATTTAGAGGGTCCATTAAAGGGTTCATCCTTTAGTGAATTAATTAGATTAATTGAATCTGGTGAATCATACGTGTATGTTCAAAGTCGTGATCATCCTGAAGGAGAAATAAGAGGACAAATATTTTATTAATTGAATAATTATTTGTAACATATTATCTAATTTAAATATTTAATTAATAATATTAGGCGCTATTGAATCTAAGGTATTTCCAATTGGTATTCTTATGAGTATTAAAAGGAGAAAACCCTAAAGATCCAGGAAAGTGGATTGCTCATAAAAGAATAATGGTATATCTATCATAATGTTATATCATTATTTACTCTAAAAAATACATTTTCGTATTTATATTGTTTTCATTATTTACTGATATCTTTAAGAGGATCAATCTCACGCACGCTTAGGAATTTAAAGTCTACATCTGTAGCATCATCCCATCTAAAAGTCGCTATTGGACCACCCCAAGTTACGATTTGGTCTTTTTTTCCACCACATTTTTTACCTTCTTTTCCCCAATCTCCATTGTCAATATATTCATAAACTTTCTTCCAATTATTTTGACCTAAATTGTTACCACTACCATCATTATGATCTATCCAATTTTCCATCTTTACAAAGGTTTGATCGCTTTCTTTATCTTCTATGTTATAGACAATATACTTGTAACCGATCCATTTTCCTTCAAGATCCTCCTCTGATCCATCTTTTTTGTCTACAAAGTCATAACTAACATGCCATTGCTCTTTGGCAAATCGAGTTTTACCATCAAAAAATAAATTTCCTTTGTAGCCTACTCCTTCACATTCAATATCATCATGAAGTCCTCCTCTATTATACCATTGAAATTCTCCGTTTTCTTTATTAATATCGAATTTATTCAGTTTTATATATCCTGTCATTTCGATATTTTTCCAATCGTATTGTGATTGCATGTATCCTTTTTCGGCTAACTCGCTATGATCAAATGTTTCTATTTTGTTGTGATCATAACCATTCTCTGTTAATACATTCATTCTTATACTAGTATAATCTGTAAGAGGAACCATTTTCCAAGAATTGTCTTTATTTGATATAATCTTGAATAGTGGCGGATCTTGAGAATTTCTGTCTTCCATAGCAAGTAAATTATAAGGATCAAATCTATTATCTAATAATGGGTTAATCATGTCCATATACCATTCTTCTCCACCTTTTTTAGTGGGGTATATCTTTTCAATTCCAAAAATATCTTCAGAGGCGATAGCATTGTCTAATAAAGGAATAGTCAAAATCATTAAAATCAATAATAAGGTAAAGACAAAACTTGATAAAGATATTCTTGTTAGTTTTTGAAATTGTAATCCATTAGTATTATACACAATAAATTCTTTAATAAATATTGATTAAATATAAATTTTTATTATTATTAAAATTAAAAAATTTTTTAAAAAGTATAAAAATACAATATACCTTATATAAGAACTTAAATCTCGTTTTATCAAGTCATTTACTATTATAAAATATTAAGCACTAATACTGAGGTGTGCGAACTGATTTTGATACAAATTTGTAGTCCCATATCTTTAAAGATAAACGAAAAAGTCTATCTAATCACTGAAATTGTTATGTTATTTTACCAAGAATCAAATGGTAAGGGGGACATATTTTATTATATTAGAGATAAAATTAGGGTATATTCCATGTGCTAACAACTTTATCTATTGCTCCATTATCTCTTAAACTGTCATCAGAATTTCTAAATCCGATATATCCTAAATGATTATCCCCAGTTCCGAAGATAGTACAACTATCTATCCACCATGCATAGAACCAATAATATCTATAGTACAAATTTGGTAAATCACAACCATCACGATCATTATCTGCATCTTTTTCATAACTTATCTGATTTTGTACATTAAAGTTTTCGTAATTCGATGGCATGTGTAAAGCAGTCTCACTTAATGGATTCTGACCTATTGCAATATCATCTCCTTCATAGAAAGGATAATAACGTGGTTCATTCCATTCCATGGTCCACCATAATTTTTCTTCTAATACATCATCTTCTGGATTATACATATTGTAAAAATTTGTGACTTGATTTTGAATAGCATTACCATAAAAATCTTTTATATCATCATGGATTGATATACCTATATTATTTTTTAAAACTTCATAATTATCTACAGCACCGCCCAATAAATTAACTGTTATAATTTTAAAGTTTGGTAATTTCCATTCATTATTCTTATCAAGACTATCCAGTGCACTTAAAATTACTCTAGAACCAAGAGAATGTCCTACAAGTCTTATTCCTATGTTATTATCATGATGTTCTATACAATAATTTTTTAAATCTAGTAAAAATTTAGCAAGTTTTGGTCCATTTTCTTTTGCTATTATCTTTGCAATATCCCATCCATTACCATATGGGTCTATTTCAGTATTGGAATCCCAACTAAAGCCAATAAGTGGATGGTTATATTCTGCACTTTTTAAAGACATTTTTAATCTTTCAAATATTTCTTGTGCATTTTCAACAGAATTTATTGAATGTCCTTTTTCATTAGTCCAAACACCATGAACATAAACTATTGCTTCGTTATCCATACAAATGCTGTTTAATACACCATTACCTAACGGCTTATATGGTTGAGTAGAGATTAAGTTTCCGGAAAATTTATCAAAATGTCCTCTGGTGGAAACTATTGGTATGGTTTCTGCCCAACCAATATGTAAGATACTAGATAATGCGAATGTAGTAGTAGTTATTATTAAAATCATAAGAATAACTTTATTCTTATCTACAAAATATTGCATATACCACATAAGAATAAAATAATAATTTAATAATTTTTTTGTCTAATTGATCTAAATCTATTTTATTATCAGATTTTTAAACCTTATACCATTATCAATTATATATGATATTAGTCTATCATTCTATAAAATTTTTCGGCGCTTCAAAATTATTACCAATATATTTATGTAATAAGAGATGTTATAGAAGATTACGAAATAGAATAAGAATTGATGGATACTCCGATAACTTAAGCAATATTATGTGAACGTTACGGAGATACACCATCATTTTAATTCAATCTTCTTTAATCGAAAAGTAGAATCTCTGGTTTATTGTATTAGATTAAGATTTTTTATTTGCTAAGATTCAAATCTGCTCGGGCTCTAGTATCAAATGGGCTCGATAACTAAAAATTCAAAGCTTATAGGGCTTCGATTTCTCATTATAGCAGAGTTTGGTAACATAATAGATAAAGTTCTTGGATAAATTTTTAAATCTATTTCCTTTGACTTTAAGATATTATTATTATTATTTAACTTTAAGTTGGAGACGTAAAGGTAAATGTGATAGTTTTAGTAAAAAAGAACTTTTGAATGAAGTAACTTTTGTATATAAAT
>DATDKD010000189.1:0-3820 GCA_036520175.1 Nitrososphaeraceae archaeon | reverse complement strand
CAACGGCACAACCACCATCGCCATTACCACCACCACAAACTGAAGGAGGAGGAGGAGGAGCGAATGTTAGTACAGTAGGAGATTCAGGCAACCTTCCTCCTGGCAGTCCATTCCACTTTACAGTAGGAGGTGACTTTAGTGATAATGCTAACACCGATGAAAACATGGCAGCAAACAATCCAGAGATTGTTCTGATACTTGGTGACTTTTCATATAGGGGAATTGCTAAACTGTGGTGGTCTGAAAATATGGATGCTCTTAACAGTCTCAATGTTATTGCAGCTCTTGGTAACCATGATGAACCAAAGGATGATTTCCTTAGTTTATGGCCACTCAATGGAGGTAAATGGGAATTTATTTACAAGTTAAGTAATGTTGCTTTTGTTGCTTTTGATACCGAACACAATGATCCATCAACTGTTGATCCATTATTAGCACAGGCAGACCCAACTGTAGATCACATTATTCCTTTTGGTCACAAGACAGTATTCACTCCAACTCCGGAAAACCCAATGATACCAGATGCTGTTATAGGGATATTTTGATGTGTTTAAAAAGTATGATAGAATCAGAATGATATTGGGAGGGCATAACCACTTTTACGCTAGAATGAATGCAGTTCCAGGAACAGATTTTGTTTATGTGACTGTTGGAAATGAGGGAGCTAATCCACACCAAGATTCGGGTAAATCAGGTTCTCCACCTAAACAATATATCCGTTCGAATGGATATCTGCACTATGATCTTAATAACGATACTATAAGCTGTAAGAGGATATCAAATGAAGGAACAGTATGGGATGAATTTACAATAACATCTAATAATCCTCAGACATCGGATCAAGACCCTGCTCCAGCTCTAGACGAGGCAGATTCAGATCAACGTGCAATTACACAAGAAATACCATCAATAGAAAACCTAGATTATTAAACAAAAATATTAACAAAACCACCATTCCTTCCATTGCCTTTGCCTTCGTTACAACTTGAAAATGAATGATACATTAACAATTACTAACATCACGAAAGAAGACTGTCTTAAACTATTGTGATTCTATTACATTGACTATTAACACTATAATAGAGCACCAAAAGTGGTTGACTGCCCTGTGTATTTGATGAAAAATTTGGTTTATGAAAGAAGTGTTGAATAAAAATGACAAGAAGGTTTGAAAAAAAATTGGTATAACTAATATAAGAAAAGAAATCTACAATGCCATATGATAAAGAAAGAATGTATAGACTGTAATATCTCAGATAAATTCTACAACGTTCATATCTTGTTTGCCATCAGTAAGGTAAAAGTTTTATTTTAATGATTGGTTTATGAAATTTCCTAATTTTTTCAATATTGGTTTCATTGGAAGAATGACAAGAGGATTTCAAAAAGTGAAAATGTATAATAAAGTAGTGTGTCCCCTATGCATTAAATATACAAAAAATCATGTAATAAATCACTATAATTCAAAATATTTATGCTTGAAATGTTACAAGTCGTTAGAAAGACGAGGAGCATTAAATGAAACAGTCGGCGGAGGTCTAGCAGAATTGGTTCAAACAAAAGATGATGTTTAATGAGATTCTTCTTTGAGTATAATGAAAATTGAATTATTTAACTCATAATTTGTTTAAATATAATATTTGATATTTCAATACTGTGTAACGATTCAAATCAAGAGAGAGGCAGTAGTGTACTAATTTCTCTTTAACAAAATGAGATTATCTCGATATATCAATTACAAATGAAATAATCAAAAAAATTTACTAGATTTCTTTATAAAAGAATAGATTTACATTATGTTTATAACGAATATGTAAATGATACTAATAGTCTAAGATTGTTTAGAAATAATACAACCAACCATATTTATCAATATATTAAAAGATGACTGTTGGGAAGTATCGAATTTTTAAGAAAAAATAGATAGAGAATAACAACAATAATAATTTTTAATAGTGTAAGTAATGTAATAACTATAAAATATTTTTCTAAACTTACTAACCTTTTTTATTTAATAATATAGTCGATTAAAAAATGAATCTATACCTAATATAATAATATAGACATATTTCCTTTAGAAATAAATAAATTAGTTTTGTAATCAGTAATTATCATGTCATTTTTAAGGAGGTTCTTTTCATTTCATCATGGTAGCACAAGAGCCCCCTTTTCATGAGCCCATTACTATTAAAGTGTATATAATCTAATGAACTTATTGTTAATTCCAAAATGAACTAGCTATAATTATTCAACTAGTATACAGGCAGATATTACATCCAAATGGTAGTATAATACAAAATTAGTAAGTTATGGTTTTATAATAAAAGCAAATTCTTTGGTTTTAGCGATGAATTTATGTTGTAGCAGAATCCATAAGGTTTTGTAAAGGTATCTAAACTACTTTGACCAATCACAAATATAATTATTAATAAATTATTCATAATTAGAAACTATTATTAGAATTGTTTCCTACTCTTTATTATTGAGACTAAATAATGATTCTTCTGACAAGGATAATGATCCAAAGGTCTTTACAAATTACCATCATTCGCAATTAGATAGTGATTTATTAAATCAATCAGTAGAAAAAGCTATTAGTGATAGAAAATTTCTAACTTCTAGTTTAAATTTATTAAAAGATATAAAATTTCCTACATATAAATATAAAATAATTAACCATGTTAAAAAAATTACAAATAATGAAAATACATTAGCATTATTTAATACATTATCTGACTCATTGGAATATAAAGATATTATACATATAAAAAATATTCTTCAAAGTAATATTCCGGCAAAAAATTCACCTTCGAAAACAAAGAATCCTGACGAATTGAATGTTAATCCTATTTCTCGAGAAAAGAATTTAGCCACCGATGAGAAAAATGATTCTATATCAAATGATTCTATGAGGCAATATGTATGTAATAAATGCGGAAAACCCTTTCTTACAAGAGAAGACTTAAGTATTCATCAAGACTTTGAAAGCCAGTAGACTTGTATACATCATTTTGTGACTATGTTATTCTACTATATTATTTGATAAATTTGAAAAGCCCCAATTAACTTTACATAAACTGTTGAATAACTTTACATAAACTGTTGAATAATAAGTTATGATTTTCTTTCTTATTGTAATATTATAAGATAATAAAGAAATGATCTGAAAAAGACTTTAATACTTTAGACAAAGGAGAAATAACCAACTGAATCCAGGGGATTTAAAATATTTATTTTCCTTAACCAAGTAAATATTTGAATAACTTAATTCCTTTAGAGATATTAACTGTGAACAAGATAAATATTCTATATATTTTAACGCATTTGTTATAATTGGAATAAAGTATAATAAAGTATAATGTTAAAATATATTTATGGAAAATAAAGGAGAAAATACACAGATACCCACTAAGTCAGTATCTGTTACAGATAGTAATAGGGAACCTGTAAACAAAGTTGAAGAAAGATCGAAATCCTTTACTGGTAAAATAGTAAATAAAATTCCTCATATTGACAGTGTAAAGGAAATTGAAAATGCATTAGATAAATACTCTAATGTAAAGTTTATAACACTAGGTTTATTTGCTTTAATTGGTTTTATAGTAATAATATATGCTATACTAGTGGCGGTTGTCTCAGATACAGTAATTCAATCCGCAAATGTATTTTTTGTAGTTACTATAATAAGTATTTCTACGTTAGTTGGGACACTAGTATATCAAATTCGTCCTCCAAAATAGTTATTTATTGAGATGATAATGTAAAAACTAACAAATTATTTTATCCTTATTTATAATAAAGTATTTTTCTAATATTTTTC
>DATDKD010000188.1:0-3586 GCA_036520175.1 Nitrososphaeraceae archaeon | reverse complement strand
TATATCTTCAAGGAAATTGGAAAAACAACCCTGATAATATGCAATTACAAAGTGATACTGGACGCATTGTGTTGACATATTATGCAAAATCTGTAAATATAATAGCAGGAGGAAAGGGTGGAGGAGTTGTTTTTAATGATGAAGGAGTAGAAGGAGCAGCATCTGCGATGTCAACATCAAAAATATCGAACAAATCGCTAGGAGAGGATCTATCACCTGATGGTAGTTTCAGAATTGACGGACAAAGACTATATAATTTAGCTATACATGACAACTACGCTGCTCATTATATTGTAATTGATGTTAAAGGAAAAGGATTTCAATTCTATACCATTACTTTTGGTTAATTCCTAAATTGTTCTGTTTATGAATAAAATAAATTTTTTTGTTCTCACTCATTTATTGTAACGAAATGGAGTTGTAATGATAGTATATTAACATATTTTCCACTTAAACACATCTACCAAATTTTCAATCGTTTTTAATATTCAGTCTTATTTTGTCATATCTAAATCTCAAAAACAAGGAGCAAACGTAATAGTAAACAAAAAGAAAATATCTGAAGGTTTTTATGCTACATTACAAGATCAACAAAAGAGCACATTTGGTTTATGGCAAAGCAAGAGTAAATAATTCAATTAAATTATGTCTAATGGCGAATAATATATTATAACTTCTTTCTTTGAACAATAGCAATAACAAATACATATTGTTAGGGTAGTTAGGCACTAACATAAACTGTTCATATATTATATATTATAATAAATAATTAATCAATTTTCATATGTATAAAGAAAGCAGCTTACAACGAAAGTATCAAAAAAGTATTTTTATTTTTAGACGCGATTTACGATTAAAAGATAACACGGCATTGATAAATGCTTTATATTCTTCAAATTCAGTTTATTGCTTTTTTATATTAGATAGCAATATCTTGTTGTCAAACTCATTGTATTCTTCTTTTTCTTTACCAATAGATCCTATTTTGCTTTTAAAACGCAAGCAAAGAAGAATACATTTGCTAAGATTCTTAAAAGAATCATTGTTAGATCTGCAAAAACAGTTTGATAAATTAGATATAGAAAAAGAAAAAGAAGTAGGAGAAAATAATTTGAATATATCGTCTAACCTTACCTTTTTACTTGGAGATCCGGTATCTACAATAAAAAAGATAATACAAACAGACAAGAAAATTGAAGCAGTTTTTGTTAACAGAGATTATACTCCTTACAGTATAGAAAGAGACCAGTCAATAGAAGAAATTTGCAGATCTTTTAATATTGACTTTATTGAATGTTCCGATATTCTTATTAATGAACCAGAAGAGATTCTAAATTCAACTAATGAACCATTTAAAGTTTTTTATCATTATTATAATAAGGCAATTGAAAATCCATTAAGAAAAGAAAGTTCTTTTGATATAAAAAAATACAAAATTAATATTACCAGTTTTGATAATAACAACAGCAGAATATTAAAAAATTTTGAGAGCATTGAAAGAATTAATAATATTGAGGAATTCTTTTCTCAAATTATAAATGAACAATTTCCTGTTATCAATAATACTACTTCCTTGTCATCACCCACCCAATTATTGTTGATTGGAACAAGAAAAAAATATGGAGAATTAATATCAGCATTAAAATATAAATTTAACAAAGATAATAAACAAAAAGAAGATATTAATTTATTAGATAATACAGCAAGCCATCTTTCGCCTTATCTTAAATTTGGAATATGTTCTATTAGGGAAGTATATTCTACAATACTAAAGGAATTAGGTTTCAATCACCGTTTGCTAAGACAACTATATTGGAGAGATTTTTATGTGTATATAGGATTTCACTTTCCTTTTGTATTTACTAGACCTTTTCAAGGAAGATATAGAAAAAAAAGTAAAACAAATGTTATTCGATGGAAAAATGACCCACATGAATTTGAAATATGGTGTAATGGAAAAACAGGTTTTCCAATTGTAGATGCAGGAATGAGAGAACTAAATGAAACTGGCTATATGCATAATAGAGTAAGACTAATCACTGCTTCTTTTTTGGTAAAAGATTTACATATTGATTGGCGATATGGAGAAAGATATTTTGCTTTAAAACTTGTTGATTATGATCCCTCTATTAATAATGGTAATTGGCAATGGGTGGCTTCAACTGGATGTGATGCTCAACCCTTTTTCAGAATCTTTAATCCATGGTTACAACAAAAAAAGTTTGATCCAAATTGTAATTACATAAAAAAATGGATTCCAGAACTTAAAGGCGCTCCTGTAAATTTAATACATGAATGGTATAATACAGTTAATGCGACAATTGACAAATCTACTAAACTCTCTCAAAGTGAAAATTATCCCAGACCAATAGTGGAACACCAAAAAGAAATTATAGTTACAAGAGATTTATACAATATTTGATTAATTAGTAATAATAAATTAAAAACTATTTTTGCTTATGCTGTTTTGCAAGGGCTACAATATTTTATGTCTGAGTATAACTATTTATAATTTCAATACACTTCTCTCATTTCTTTATTTTTTATCTCGGGATTTGAGACGTGTGAACCAAAATCTATACAATTTTTTATATTCGCCGGGAGTGGGACTCGAACCTAAATTCTCATGACATGTTTTGAAATTAATAATTATTCTAATACTTACAATAAGTATCTGTTAATAGGAGAAAATAAAAAAAGAAATAATTGAAGTTTAAGGTATATGCGCTGGTGGATTATCAAAACAAATTGCACCTGCGAATGTGCTAACAATTCCGGTCCTACTACCTGTGCCTCAAATGTTTGATTTAGCGGGAATGCTTTAAAAACTTAATTGCGTTACTATTTCAACTACTGAATATCGTTAGAGTAAAAGATTAACAAATATAAACGGTAAAAATTTCCATATTCTTTATCGGTAGAGAAAATATTTACCGAAATAATTGTCTAAATTTGTATTAAAATATTTTTATTCAAATATGCCGTATATATATTGAAGGAAAGCATATGGGAACCTCAGTTATTGCAATTCAATTCTTTGTGATAACTACAATAGTATATGCACTTCTAGCCCCTATATTTTTTCCAATGGATAATGCTTTAGGAGAAGGAGAATACTTCGTTGTTGATGATGATAATAACGATAAAATGCTTTATAATCAACAATTAGTAGAAACTAAATGTAAATCCCCTTGTCCATCTAGTGCAGAAATGTGCATTGCAATGTGTGCTTAAAAAAACCTTATATTTTATTTCATTTTTTTATTAATTCATTATTTATTTATCTTTTCTAATCTTTCTATCCAAAAGATCAATTTCTTTCTTCTCTACTGCTTTTTGATTTGAGGTTAGTAGTAGCCTGTATGTCAAATCTATTTTTCTCTTTGAAGAATATTCCTTTTCCTCATTTTTATTATTTTTGTACAAACCTCCAAGATAAGCGCCGGGAGTGGGACTCGAACCTCGAAGTAGTAGTTCGGGGTTTATATTATTAGAATATACTTGAAAATTAATGAATTTTTAGATTATGCTACGAGCATTTTCTAAAACTATTGTTACAGAATTAGCAGAGAGGGGATGGGATGTG
>DATDKD010000187.1:0-3117 GCA_036520175.1 Nitrososphaeraceae archaeon | reverse complement strand
GGTTGTTCTTCTGCTGCTTCTTTATTTACAGTTTTTACTAATGTTAAAGGAAATACTGTCTCTTCTTCTGCAGTTATTGTCTTATTATTGCTTTGAAATGTAACCTGCTTGTTTTCATCCTCATTAAAAGTCACTGTAACTTTTGCCTTTCCTGTTAGTTGCTCAGGTGAATTAATCAGAGTAGTAATTACCCGAATATTTTCTGTTTTTTGCTCATTTCCTTTTTGCAATTGTGGTGGGGATTGTAGTGATTGTAGTGATGGAGTATTATCTCCTTTTTGTTGTTGTTGTGTAGATTTCATGATCTTTTCAGAAGAGCTTTCTTGTATGTTTTGTTTAGTTTTATTTGTCATAACATCAGACAAACATTCAGCAGCATAACTGTACGTAGATGTCAATAACAAAGATGTTGCAAAGAATATAAAAATAGAAAGTTTTTTCGAATTTGAGAAGGGTTGTATTGTATAATTTGTCATTAAATAAATCTACATTTTATTTTATATATGCGTTATAATTCTTCAAAGTTAATCAATTCTAAAGTAACTCTAGTATCCTCAAGAAACTGGACAAAAAAAGAGATACAACTATAAACAAAAAAGAAAAAAGCTTTACTAAAAGATGAAGTGTCAGTTTAAAGATTAGAGGAAAATACTTTGATTATGTTCTTTTCATAATCCGGGAAGTGATAGGTAAATTATATTAAAAAAACTCGTAGGTTTTTGATAAATGACTCGAAAAAATAGGATAGTTATTATCAATCGTCATTATCTTCATTCTCTTCTGCATCTTCCATTGCCTCTTCTTCCTGTTCTGTAGCTTCATCTGAATCTAGGCTCAGTTCACCGGTATGCCCTTGTCCAAAAACCTCCTTTTCGTATGCATGTTGCGTTTGTGAAAAGAAAGGACTTGCTAAGAGAAGTGAAACTATACTTATTCCTACTACAGTTATTAAGTAGTTCATTCTCAGTACATCATAGGTACTATTTTATTTAACTTTTTCATATTTCAATAGATACATATTAGCTTAAAGAACAAAAATACAGAATTATAAAAAAAACAAAAGAATTTGAAACCATCAATAATAATAAACTAAAGGTCATTGCTGATTATGCCGCGTAATTGTGAAGGGTCAAAATATAACAGCAGTTCTTAGGAACATTTGCTAAAAAAGTATTACTACTTATAGTAGGGAATTTTTGTAATAATTGTTCTTTGCTAATTTTTATCAGTAAATCAATTCGGAAAAATGATTTTAATTTATTATTGCTTTAGTATTTCGTTATATTTTTTGGTCTATTCATAAACGATTATAACAAATACTGCCTATCTACTAGTACTGAGTAATGGAAGATAAATTCAAATTTGTTGTTAGAGGGAGAAAAGAAGGAGACAAATTCATTTTAGAAGGAATAACAAATTTTATAATGAAAAGTATAGAATCCTATGATGGGAAAATCATAATAGTAACATTTGAACTGCCTGTAACAACCACTGAGAAAAAAATTGATAACTGTATACTAATCAATTAAGCACTTATTTTTGGAATATAGAGATATATGAATTCGTTAGAAATTAAGTATCTTGTATATAGGTTTTATTATTAGAAACTTATTTAAACTGTCAACCTAATCTTTTTAAACACACTCAAGCATTTTAAAACGATTTACATAAGCAAAGATAAATTGATATTTACTTTGCTAAATCTTTCATTTTTTTATTAATTGTTTCAGCGAGTTTTTTTGCAACTACAGTAAGGTTTTTTCCAATATTCTTTGCTTCTTCAGTGATGTTAGAGCTACTATCACTAACATTTCCCTGAATTGCATCACTAGTTTGATTAGCATCTTGTTGGAGATGTCCATCAACTGTTTGATTTGCTGATTGACTCATATTTTTTATTGTTTGGTTTGTCCTGTTGGACATATCGGATTGTGCAAAGGATAAAGGAGTTACTATAGAAGGAGAAAATAAAAAGATAATTGCAATGAATATTGTTATGGATGCTGGTACAACTGATTGAATTTTTATAATCATTATTATCGTACTACCCTTTCTTTGGTTTTTTCTGCATCATATTATGAATTAGAAATTCTATCTGGGTTTTCAATCTTATTGTCTAATGCTCTTGCTCCTGATTTTATTTTATCATCATTATCTAATCCTATGTCTTCATCTGTCTCAATTTTTATATTCTTATCGATTTCCATTGTAATTGTTATTATCCATAATAATTTATAGCAATTAGATTTGAATCACAAAGATAATTTTATTTATTATTTATTATGATAGATGTGTATGCATTAGTAGTAAATTTATCTAATTGCAATCAACTTTTTCCAAGGAATTGTATTGGGTTATTAACTGTTGAGGATATCCACATACATAATATTGATTTGGATAATGGTCATTTAATATATCATTCTGAACCTCTGTTTCTTTTGAATCTTTATTAATTTTCTTAGTTTTATCAATTGAGAAAACAGGAATGTCTTTCTTTAGGTCTTCCCTCTCATCATCTTCTTCTTCCTTATCATTCTTTTTTGCAAAAGATATTTGAGAAGAGGATATAATCAAAATACTTGTTACAAATGCAATAACAATAATAACCTTATTTAGATTCATAACTAAAAAAACTTAATTTAATATTTATGAATTGTGAATAATTTGTAAGTTTCAAAGTTTTTGGCTTCTGTGTATCTATCTTGGCCTCGTAAGGTGTATCTACAAGTGAAAGTCTAATTCTTATATTATGATATCTAGAGTATATCCATCAACAACATATGTAACGTTCCTTTTAATTATATATTATTTTTGTAATTTTGTATTATTATTATCATCCTTATCCATAAAATTTTCATATGATTGTGCATTGTTATTATCAAATAACTGAATTAATGGACTATTCTCTTCACAAACATCATTCTTTGTCATTTTGTTTATTTGAGTTCATCTTAATTTTTATTCGAGTGAATTGAATTCAGAACTATTATCACAATGGGTTCACTGGAATGATATGGAAACTTCAATACAATCTGTTTTATCAAAATAAAAAATAGTTGAAAAGTAAAAGTTTAATAAAATCATTATAGTGGATGTTTTCCAAATAGATTATGATAT
>DATDKD010000186.1:0-31325 GCA_036520175.1 Nitrososphaeraceae archaeon | reverse complement strand
TATCTTCTATCTTAACGTTATATAACCATCTATAAAACATCTTTAACCTCCATAGATAATCATTCCATGTAGTAATCCATTTTTGTTCTGAATCGTCTTCTTTATTTTTTCTTTTTGTATCAAGAAAAGCCAATATTGTTTCTTTATTTTTAACATCCAAAAGAGTGATGGATTCTCCGATAAATTTTGCAAACATGTACATTAACTTGATATTGTCTTTTTGATAGTTTATGCTAGTATCTCGAGATACAAGGTATCTATAATATTCTAGTATTACTTCTTTATTGATGGTATTACTAATCTCTTCAACCTTTGCAAGAACAGTCTCAAGTTTTTGTGGCATCTATATGTCTCTCCTTTCTAATTTATTATTATAACAAACACGTATATGAATCCCGATATAATCCGGGCTCGAAGGGATTCGAACCCTCGACCTGACGCTTAGGAGGCATCCGCGCTATCCATTTTACGCCTTTGTGTCTGCGCTACGAGCCCATGTCACTAAAACAACAATAAGCATTAATAAGAGTTTATTAAGTCGAATTCAAGATAAAAGAGTGCACTTTGAAATAATAACCAGATGATTGAAATATGATATATTTTTGGTCTATAAAGATTACTATTATAGCCTAATGTTATATTGTTAGGCTATGGTTTCCAATTAATAAAGAATAAAAAATGATTTGAATAGTCAATAGAGATAACCACTGAACATTTGATATTGACCGAATAATGCACTAGAAATAACTTTTGGAATGTGATTTTTATTTAAAGAAAAAGGGAGGATCAATGTTTAAGTAATCATTCCTCATCAACTACTGTTACTCCTTTTCGCCCCAGAATTTTTATATGACTTAACAATTTATGCATAAAATAAGTCAGTCCTAAAGATATTAAAATTTTTTTCGATTCATGAATCACTAGACTTATTATTTTGTACATAAAAACTCACAATAATCTAGACAATTTAAATGATGATAGTATAAAGAATTTATTAGAATTCTAAAATGTAATTGTAACATTTCACATTTTAAAGAGACGATATCATACTCAAGGACAAGATTATCAAGGTTATAAATTATTGATGAAATTATACGTTGAGATATTTAACCGATTCTAGTTATTTTTTGAATTTATTTTAATTACTTCAACCTAGATGTAATTAATTCTAGTTTCAGAAGACGATATTTATATAATTGCACGAGATGAACAATATTTAAATTTAAAATGAAATTGTAATATGAAGAATATATAGTACTATACTTTCCGAAAAAGTTTTCTTTGATGAAAAGGTTGTGATAATATGTCAAACCCAATAGATATACTAAATAGGTTATTTAAGGAAACTAAACCACAAGATAGACTATATCCCAAATCAGAAACTGCCACCCAAGACTTTGAATCTGAAGAAATTTTAAACACGAATATTTATAACGTGATGTTAAATAGACGTTCTCAAAGAAAATTTGAGATTAAAGATGTTGAGGACTGGAAATTAGATATAATTTTTGCAGCTGCAGACACTGCTCCTACTGCAGGAGGATTTCAAGGATTTGATATTTTTCATATTAAAAATCAGGACATAAAAATAAAGCTAGTTGTAGCAGCAAATAATCAACCATATGTAAATGCTCCTGTAGTATTGGTATTCTGTATGAACCCAAGTAGAGTTAAAATGAAATTTCCTTCTAGAACTTTAAAAAAATTTTCTATTCAAGATGCAACACTAGCTGCTGCTTATGCTCAGTTAGCTGCTCATTCTCTGGGTCTTAGTTCTATCTGGATTGGGATGATCGACGAGATAAAAGTCATGGAAACAATAGGTACAGATCTTCTTCCATCTTCCATTTTATGTATTGGTTATCCAAAAAAGGTTTTACAACCAAAACCAAAAAGAACATTATCGGAATTAATACATGTTATAGAATAAGTTCTCGAAATCAATGAGATCGATATAGTTATTGCTTAGGGTGTAATAGCAAGAAATAGAAAATTACTTTATTAATATAGTGAAGTCTTATTCGGGACATAGCCATTCTATAACTCTATCAATATTATTACTCTTAAGGTTTATTCGAATCGGCCCTAATGGTGATTCGAATTCATCATCAACTAATACAACGATTCCTATAGTTGATACTTGCTTGTTAATATAAAACCAGGTAGAAGATTGTTCTAAATTAGAAAGTAATAACCTACGAAGCACAGAGGTAATTGATCTATCACGAACTTGGTTATAAATAGTGCTTAGGACTTCTAAGTTACCAGTCTTACCAACAATCCTATCTCCATATTTAAATTCTAAAGGTATACCGTCCAAAATAGAATTAATTGCATTAATTATTAACCCCTCAGATTCAGTAGGATTAACTTTACATGATAGCTCTATTTCGATTTGTAAATTAGGGAATTTTGTTTTTCTAATATTTTCTGTACTGACTTAACTATCTAATGAATATATCCATTTTTTCGCGATGAATTTAGCTTGTTTCTTTAAATCCTCTAATGTTATTTCATTATTAGATATCATTTCATCTGCAAATGCTATTGCTTCACTTAATCCAACTGATAATTCTCGTTTGTCCCTATTTATGCAATCTTCCAGAGTAGAAGGAGCATCAGATCGAGAACGATTTTTTAAATGTTGAAATCGAGTAAAAACTGATCCATGTATTGCTAAAGTCTTCACTATTCCTATTGTTTTCAGTAATTCGACTTCCTGAATACTTCTTATCCCGTCAATTATAAATTTATTATATTGTGGATCAAAATATTTTTCGTGTATTTGATTAATGACCAGCTGAGCAATTGCACCTTGACCATACATATTTCGTAAATCTAACATTAAAGTTCCCAAGTTTTTATCAGTTAATTGTAGATTCTTTCTGTTAGCTTCCATTCGAACGCAATCTCCCATAGTTATCAGGATAAAACCTTCGTCTTTTAGTGCCTCGGCTACAGTTGATTTCCCTGCACCGGGCATTCCAGTTAAACAAATTATAAATGGCTTTTTGATATATATTTCACCTAATTATTCTAATGGAATCTAAGCATATTATCAACTTTTTCTTCCTATTAATATTATAATCTAAATGATGATTAAATCTGACTCACCTAGCAATCACAAAATTTGATAGTATTAAAATTCGTCTTGAAATTGAATTTAGGGAATCTCAATTTTTGACTCATTGACCATTACATAACCTGTGGGCACTTCTCAATATAGTATTAAGTAAAGGCTGAAATCAAACACAATAATCTAAGATTTAAAAATTTCCGAACATCCTTCGTGATCTCCTTAATTTGCTTAATTTGTTATGTTATCAATTTATTTGTAAAACGAGATATAACTTCAATTAAGGATTTAATCAAAAAAATATAAACTAAATAATTAAGAACTGTATTGATACTACTTAGTATTTAGCTAAGGTAATACTAATAGTGAATTAGAAAAATACAAATAACTTAATTATTATATTTGAATTTATGCCAATAACTGATGCTACAAAAAAACAAATTGCACAACATCGAAGATTATTCTATAAGATATGTTTTAAATGTGGAGGTAGAAATCCCATTTCTTCAGAAAGATGCAGAAAATGCCACAGTCAAAAAATGAGATTAAAGAATAGGAACATTGGAGCCAAAAAATAATTTTTATGGTTATTTTCGACTATTTTTAATGCACTATTTTTTCATCTACCAATAATTTGCTTTGATCTTTTCAATAGCATTTTCATGTTCAGGTCCTTTACTTCTAGCAAATTTTTCCATTGATGATAAAGGTATTCCACCTAATGTTTTTGCCAAGCCAGAAAAGAACGTATTTTTGATAGTATTATGTCTACCTACTTTTGACATAAATTTTTGTATACCATATTTAAAATTGTGTTGCCAGGTCTTATACATTACTCCTAATTTTCCAGGATCTATTGTATTGCCAATATCAAAAAAACTGGATTTTTCCAATAATCCAATTGGAACAAAAGTAAGGGGTGTGACAGTAAACATTGAATCAGGTTGCTCTGTTTCGAGTTCGTGTATAAGTCTGATTGTTTCCCAGCTATCCTCGATACTTTCATTATTATCTAACCCCATAATAAGCGTAAATGCAGGAATCCAATAATGCTCGTTTAAGGTTTTAACTGCTTCTTTGACAACCCAATGCCACTCGGCTGGTCTGTACGGAGCTAATTTTCTATCCGCATATTTTCCTATTAACCTTATGCTACCTGTTTCTAAACCACATTGAATGCCTATGAAATTATCTGGACCAGATTTAATTATCTTTGAAATATTTGGAATAAGCCTTTCATCAGCAATAGCACCTGCTAACGTTCCATGAGTAGGATTTGTGTGTTCTATTCCGGTATCCATAATTCCTTTAAAAAGTTCTTCAATTGCTTCTCTATTTGGCTGCATATTTTTTGTAGTTCGAGGATTAAGACCATAAACAAATATATCGTCACTTTGAATCCATGCGTTTTTAAGGCCTCCATATTTCATGTTTATTTCTATTTCTTTTTGTACTTTTTCAACTGGATAATATCTTAATGGGCGTAAAGTAACATCACAAAATTTGCAGCCACGTCCACATCCTCGCATAACCTCAATCATTCCATGCATACTAGGATTGACAATATTTGGTATTTCATCTATAGATGGTTCATCAGAATAGTGAAAGAATCGCCCATGATATTTTCTATCGTTTTTCACAAATTCTTTAATTTCTACTTTGAATTCACTTTTTTTGAATGGATTAGAGGTTTCTAATTCCCCATTAATGACTGCATCAAAAAATCGTGCTCCCACTCCATCGAGTTCAGGCCCAATTCCTCCAAGATCTCCTTCAACAATACCATAAATTCCATACTCTTCGATTTTAGCAGGATCGTAGTTATATTGCCAAGTCCCCGATGCACCTACTATTACCTTTGCTTTACTACCATTCCTATTTTTAGCAGCGTTTATACGCAAATGTAATTCCCTATTATATAATTCGTCATAAGACATCATCTTCCTTCCAAATGTAAAAGTCATAGTAACTGGACCCATTCCTAAGGGGTCCATTTCATATGTGCCTACTACTTCTGTTTCCGGACCAATAAATTGTTCTATATAATCAGGATGGGCAACGACAACATCCTCTGGATTATAACCATCCATTAATAGAGACGCTTCTAGTTTTCTCAATCCATAAGGAGCAAAATTTGCTATACCATTTTTATGCCCAATAGGATTGCAAATGAAATCAAAGAGAACTCGAGGAGTTACTTGATTTTTTAAAATATAATACCAGAATGAATCTTTAGTTCTATTGAAATCCAAAGCAGGAGCACAACCAAAAAAAGAAGCTAGAGATATTCCCCGATAAGGAGACATTAAAGTACGATCAGCAGATAATACAACTTTTGGATATTTCATTTTATTTAATCCTAATCATTGAATTTGACAGGGGGATGAATTTTAACTTTTCCCACCTTTCACATAGATTTATTTAAGGAATTGTTATCGAATGTGCCTTTTCTAATTATTACTAAGACAAAATGATATATTGATATAATACAAGAACTATTGTTATGGAAGAAAAAATTCATTGTAATATATGTGATGTATTAATTTACGTGAATGATATTGAGAATCATATTACAAATCCTCTTCATAAGAATTCAAAAAACCGCTATATACAACATCTATATTCTGTTGGTCAAGATGACAATATAACTAATAAATCAACTTATTACATATGGAAGAAGACAAAAAGTTCAAATTTCATTTAAGGCTTTTTATATAATCTATTATTAAATTAATTGCTACTGCTATTAAAGAAAAAGATAATATTTTGTTCAATATATTTTCGTTAATGAGATGAATTGATCTTGAACCTAACTGTGCACCGAAAAAAGCACCCAAAGCAAGACTAATTCCATAACTATAGTCAGGGTGTTCTAGAATAATATGAGTAAACAGTCCTGTTATTGTACTTATCAAAAGTGTAAACTGAGCTGTAGGACTAGCATTTATCATTTTGAGTTTATAAATTATAACTAAAATCGGAACAAAAATAATTCCTCCTCCTATGCCAAAAAAACTTGATATAACCCCTGCACCAAAAGTTCCGAAAATTAAAATTAAATAAAAAAGAGGTTTTGGAGTTCTATTTAGAGTTTTGTTGATAATTTTATTTTTAAAAAATATATACAGTCCCACCGATGTCAATAATATAGCGAAATAAATCTTAAAATAATCTAGTGATACAACATTCGAAAAAAATCCTCCAATTATAGATCCAGGTATAGCTGGTAAAGCTAGTTGTAGTCCAAGCCGATAATTGATATACTTTTTTCTAATATATGTTAATGTAGATGATAAACTAGTTGCAAATACCGCAATTAGACTAGAACTTGCAATTACAGCAGGAGAAAATCCCATATATGTCAATACCGGTGTCATGACTATACCTCCGCCTACTCCTATAAGTGAGCCTATAATACCCGAACCAAATCCAATTATGACTAAAATAATGAATAGTTCTATCAAATTATTCTTCCTATACCTTGAGTTTCATCAAGTAGACAAGTTAAAGTTTATTCTCTTTCGTTCGGGATCCAAGACAAGCGTATTGTTCAACTATAAACAAATAATATCTAATCTAAATTTAAAATTTAGTTTCATCACAATTCAAGAAGGACTCCTCTAATACTTTTGATTATAAAATATAAGTATATCATTATTTATCATATTGTTATTTAGAATTGAGAATAATTTTAATTGGATATGGAATTGTAGGTCAAAGTTTTACTAAACTATTGCTTTCTAAATTAGTAGATTTATCTAATCTTTATGGGATGAAACCTAGGATTGTAGCCTGCGTTGACAAGAACGGTTCTGCAATTGATACTTCTGGTTTAGACATACAGAGGCTTTTAGAAATAAAAAAAAATAAAGGAACAGTAGGTGAATATTATAGAAATAAAAGATCTCAACTAGATCCTCTACAAATAATTGAAAATATCGATGCAGAAGTAGTTATGGAACTCACTCCTACTAATCTAAAAGATGGAGAACCAGGTTTATCCCATATTACTTCAGCTATGAAGTATAGTAAAAATGTTATTACAGTTAATAAAGGACCATTATCCGTAGCTTTTCCATCTCTTATAGAATTAGCTAACTATAACGGAATAATGTTTAAGTTTAGTGGAACAGTAGGGGGAGGAACTCCGATTCTTGAATTTGCTAAGAGATGCTTAAAAGGAGATAGAATTGTTTCTTTTAAAGGTATACTTAATGGAACAACAAATTTTATTTTGAGTAAAATGGAAGAAGGATTGACATTCAAAGAAGCGTTAAAGGATGCTCAAATAAAAGGTTATGCAGAAACAGTCCCCTCTTTAGACATAGATGGATTCGATGCTGCTGCGAAATTGGTAATAATGGCTAATTGGTTAATGGGAATGAAAGTTGCACTTGATGATGTTAATAGAAACGGAATTACAAAAGTGAAGACTCAAGAAGTTTCCAAAGCATTAAAAAAAGGAAATGCTATCAAACTTATTGCCTGCTGTGAAAACAAAAAACTTGTAGTAAAGCCTATGGAAGTATCAAAGTTAGATCCTATCTGCGTCAATGGAACTTTAAATGCTGTCACCTTTTCATTGGAGTATGCAGGGAATCAGACAATAATTGGACGAGGGGCCGGAGGTATCGAAACTGCTAGTGCTGTATTAAGAGATATGATAGAAATTCGAGAAAACATCATCAATGAAAAAAATTTGTCTTAATTTCTTAAAATTTTATGTAAAAGAAGTATTAGCCTGTTGAAATGCTTGATTGTAGGTCAGATGAAAAAGATAACTACACAGCTAAACACATTAGTAGCACGTCACTAGATAACTACTATGATTATTGAGTATTCAATACTGATATTTTATCGCTTTCTATAATAAAAGAAGAAAGCAATAATAGTATAGCAAAATTATTAAAACAAATAATAAAGTAGGAGATATTGATAATTTTATGCTATTTGAAGGAAATCTAAGAATAATGGGTAGGAACATATTACTAAAATTTTTTGGTAGAACAACATATAACAAAGAGTTTATTCAGTTGAGACGATATGAAAAAAATGGAAGAATTGCAAATAATTGTCAAAGTATTTTTGATGCTGATTCATATTTTTTAAGTTGATAATAAAATCATGACATCTAAAAAAATACAAGGAAAGCTTGTAGAAAATAGAATAATAATTCAGGATATTGAGAAATCACGATACCTTTTTGGTAATGGCTATTATGGCAAACCATTGGGAATACCAAAACCAAAAGGAACGAATTTTGAATCTCCTCTCATTTTAGACTTAATTGAAAGTTATTATTTGATTCAAAAAGGAGAATTACAAATAACTTTAAACGAGAAAGTCTTATCTTTAAAAGATTTAAAGATGATTTGTAAAAAACAATATGATAAATTTGATTCAAAATATGTTGTGTTTCAAAACTTAAGAAACCAAGGCTATATTGTCTCTCCGGGAATAAAATTTGGATGTGATTTTGCAGTGTACGAACGAGGTCCTGGGGTTGATCATGCACCTTTTCTAATCCAAGTTTTGGCAAAGGAAGAACAAATTACTGCTTCAACAATTGTTCTCGCTGGCAGACTAGCAACTACAGTAAAAAAACAATTTATTATTGCAATACCTAGACTAAGGGATCGAACCGTCGAATTTATTGGATTTGACTGGTGGAGAGCTTAATAATAATTAGACAGGAGCATACAAGATAACAAAATTTAAGAAGAAAAGAATGTTTGTTAATAGTTTATTCGGAGAGTTATTATTACTATTAGTATTATTAACTAAAAACGAAATTATTGGGCTGCCATCAAGATTCTAAAGATGTTTCATGTTATGCTTTAAAAAAAAGAGCTGCTTATCTAAGTTATTTATGGGTACACATTAAGGGAAAATAAATGTCATCTCCATTTGACGTTTTATAGTAAATATTTAATATCTAAGAACTGAGCTAATATTGATAGGTCTAATTATATCTTGCTAGACTATTACAATTGGATGTATAAATTACATTGAAAAATTATTATAAATTATATATAATCAAGTTTTTATTTAAGTTTTTAATTTTAACCACAATCACAAAGATAAAATAGTCAATTTTTATATATATTAACTAGATGGATCGCGTAAAGAGACTATCAATTGAGCTTTTGGAACATTATCCTGATAGATTTAGTACAAATTTTGAAGAAAATAAAAAAACAATTTTAAGTTTAGCAATAATAAGATCTAAAATTCTCAGAAATAAAATGGCAGGATATATAACATCTAAACTTACACGAGAAGCCGACGAGGAAAAATCTCAATCGGATTACTCGGAAAGTCAAATGGAAGAAAGTTAAATACTTTGATTACACTAAAACTATTAGGTGGAGTAAAATTTGCAATGGGAAAGACTTCCATGGTCATTAATAAATCACAGGCCACTGTAAAAGAGATTATTGAAGAACTAAAAAACGAATCCAGACATACCAATATATTAAATGAACAAAATCTAATTATAACTGTAAATGGGGTCGATTCCTCAATTACTGGAGGTAAAGAGACAGTTATCAAATCAGGGGATATTCTTACAATAGTCACAATTATCCATGGCGGATAGATAACTTGGAATATAGAAATTTTGGGTTTTTTCAAACTTGGAAATAAGTATGTATATTTTCATACTGTATTTTTCACTCAATACAAGGATTTTACAATAATTGATAAATTGAGAAAGGAGTTTCCAGATAGTTTCATCCAAGCATTAAATGTTGATATAGTTTATAACTATGAACATCTTTTTGAGATTCTAAGAATATCAAATTTAGCCAAAAGAAGGAATATAATGTGTTCTCATAAGATAGAATTAGATTTTTTGTTAAGAGTTATGGCAACTAATCAAATATCTCAAGCAATTAAAGATGGTGGATTAAACATTGGTCAGTATGTTACTTTCGTTGTATTAGCAAATAAGTCCCACATAAATAAGATTTACCAAAAACTTGGCTTTTTATTTGGTAATTCCTATGATGAATTTTTTACTGACAAGGTAATTTTAAGAAAGAAAATTGAAATATATAAAATAAAATATAATACTGACTTTATTAATGAAGAAAATACTATTAAATTTCTGACTGAAAAAGCAGCTCTAGTTATAAAATAGGGTTCTATTATATTTATTATTAAGGTATAGAATATTAGAAACTTATTATGATAGTTTTTACCAAATTTCAAATTTGGAAGACATACAAAATTAACTTTTTCATATTATTTTTAAACATCCTAATTCTTCGAAAAATAAATGAAAATACTCCAATAATTAAGAAGTTGGCTAATATAGTGATGAAATTAATCTTAGGAAAAAATCTGATTCAGAAAATGAATAATTAATCTAGTCATCTAGGATTAGAAATGGAAATAACTAATCATTTAAGCTCATTGCTGCAACATCGAATGTTTCTAGTATAATATTATGCAGTTAAAGAAGTTACAATCAATAAGATCAGTAGTCTATTTGATAATATTTAATTTTTATGTTTACTTAGTAAGTCAATAAATTTGTACATTTTGGCATAGGAAGAATTAAGATCATGGTATTCTTCAAGTGAAGATTTAACTTTTTTTAAGTATTTTGCTAATTTTTCGTCATTCTTATCATTAACCATTTGATAATATTTCAAAAATCTATTATGAAAGTTTTTTATTTCTTTTTTAATAAATGGATTTTCTATAAATAAAGAATTTAGTAAGTCTATATCATCATTTAAAATACTTTCTGATAAAATACATTGTATTCTAAATGTATTTCCAGAATAAAATTCTAAATCTTGGTATTTGTGTGATGCAATAACATCTGCAAATATTACATTTATATAGTGATTTAAACCCAAAACTACAGCCATAATATGATCATGCTTAATTGCATTTTCAATCGGTAAAAGTTCAAAATTTGGAAACAGCTGTCTTACAAACTCGAGCTCTTTTGTATAGTTTCTAACTGGAATGAATATGGTCTTTAAGCGCGTGGTGTGCGAGGCCCCAGGACCAAACATAGGATGTATACAAATTGGCGAAATATAATTTTGAATTTTCGAAAGAGATTTAAAAGATTTGCTTTTAATAGAAGAGATATCAATTAAAACTGAATTTCGTTTCATTTTTTGAGAACATTCTGCTATCATTTGTGGTATAATTCTCAATGGAATACATAAAATTACTATATCAGAATCTTTAATACACGAATTAAAATCAATTTCAATTTTTATATTTAGCTGTCTCTCAATTGAGCACATATCTTTATCATATGCTTTTATACTAAAGTTTTTATTATTTACAAAATACCTTGTGATCCAAGATCCCATTCGACCTCCTGCCCCAATAATAGCAATTTCTTTCATATTAGTTTGATTTCCTTATTTAAGGTGTTTTTCCAGAATGTCCAAACCATCATTTAACAATTTTGAGGATTGACATGCAGAAATTCTAATAAATTTTTTATAAGAATTTCCAAATCCACTTCCTGGCGCTATTGCTACCCCATGTTCCAATAAATCATATACTAAAGAAATATCGTCAGAGTAATTTTTAGCTAAAATCTTTGGAAAGACATACATTGCACCATTTGGAACAATGAATTCTGTTTTCATTTGTTGCAACCTTGTGCAAATAAGATTTATTCGTGATTGGATAGATTCAATATTTCCTTGAATATCATTACCTATCGCGCCTAAAGCCGAATACTGCATTGGTTCTGCTACTGATGTAATAGATGTAGCCTGAACCTTGCGCATTTGTGATATTATACTGTTATTTCCTATTCCATAGCCTACTCTGAATCCTGTCATTCCATAAGTCTTTGAAAAAGACGATACCATAATACTTTTATCATATTGATAGTCTAGAATACTATTATACTTACCAAATGAATAGTCCGAATAAACCTCATCGCTTAAAATAAATAAATTATATTCTCTTGCTATAGAAACTATTTTCTCCAGTAATTGAGAATCAAGTATTTTTCCTGTTGGATTGTTAGGATAGTTTATAATAATCATTTTTGTATTAATATTTATTAGGTTTTCTAGCATTTTCAAATTAGGCACCCATTTATCTTCAAGAGTGGTTTTTAATACTCTTGTTTTAGCACCAATAAACTCTGCACATTCTTTATAAGCAGGCCATGATGGTTCAATATTAATTAACTCATCCCCTGATTTTAAGAGGGAGCTAATTGCACAAAAAACCGCAAATCTACCTCCTGGAGTAACTAAAACTTGTTCTGGTACAATATTAGAAAATTTTTCGGATATGGCTTGGCGGAGTTGTGGTAGTCCGGAAATTTCAGTATAATGATATCTTTTATTGTCATATATTTTTGCTAATTCCTCCTTAACTTTTAAAGGAGGAGGATAATCAGGCTCACCAACTTCCATATGGATTATTTTCTTTCCAGTTTTTTCAAGTTCTTTGGCTTTCATAAATATAGCAATATGAGTAGAACTTTTGTTACTACTATTTTGAACATTTTGTAATTTTACAGATTCCGAAAGAAGAAGATTCAAAAGTCTGCCAGAAAATTCAACATCCATTCCGATATCTTTGGTAAGTTTGAGGACGGTTTTTTTTATCTCTTGTTCTACCTTTTCATCTTCTATTTCAATTTTCAATTGTTGTTTTATATGGCCAATTTTTTTTGCTACTTCCATTCTATCATGGACCAATTTAATTATTTGGTTCGTTATATTTTGCATTTCCTCTCTTAAGTAATCTAAGTTCTGTTGTTCAACCATTTCAATAACCCTTTAGAACCATGGGAATAAATCCAGCTTTAATTGCATGATCAGACAAAACTATTGATACAATTCCTTCAACAATAGGAGGAGCACGCGGAACAACACAAGGATCGTGTCTGCCAGGAACTTGAAGATCTACCAAAGAATTTGAAGATAAATCCAATGTTTTTTGAGTTTTTGCAATTGAGGCTGCAGGTTTAAATCCTATTCTTATCGTTAGAGGCATTCCATTAGATAAACCACCTAATATACCACCAGAATTATTGGTTAATGTTACCACTTTTCCTTCTTCTTTTATAAATAAATCATTATTTTCATAACCTGTTTTTTTTGTTCCTTTAAAACCAGAACCAAATTCTACTGCTTTAACAGCAGGAATACTAAATAATGCTTTGCTTAAATCGGATTCTAATGATGAAAAAATAGGTTCTCCTAATCCCACTGGTAATCCAACACTAACACATTCTACTATTCCACCTAAAGAATTTCCTGTCTTTCTTGCATGAATAATTGAATCTTTCATCTTTTCTGCGGTAAGTAGATCAGGACATCTTACTTCATTAGTATAACGGCATTCCTTTGCATTCTCAAAAGAAATATTGTCAATAGATATTTCTCCTATTTCTGTAGTATAAGCAATTGTTTCAATTCCTAGAACATATTTCAATAATTTCTTACTTATGGCTCCTGCCATTACGAAACTTGCTGTTAATCTACCAGAAAATCTACCACTTCCCCTATAATCTGCATATCCCCCATATTTTACCATAGCAGGGTAATCAGAGTGTCCTGGTCTTGGAATTGTTTTTATCTTTTCATATGGTCTTGAATCTGAGTCTTGATTCCAAATTACCATACATATAGGAGCATTAGTTGTATAACCATTAAATGTACCTGAAAGAATTTCGACTTTGTCCTCTTCTTTTCTTTGCGTGGTAATAGCGGACTGTCCAGGTTTTCTTAAATCTAACTCTGGCTGTATGTCGGATTCTTTCAATGGAAGACCAGCTGGGCAACCATCTAATATAGATCCTATACATCTACCGTGGCTTTCTCCAAAACTAGTTACTATGAATCTTTCGCCTATACTGTTTCCACCCATAACATTATACCCAAAGATATAGTAGTCCTATATAATAGTGACTTTTAAAGAATTGTGATATTGTTTTTCTAATTTCATTGTCATCGATTTATTCGGTTAAATCTACATTTGCACCAAGTCTTTTGATTTCGTGTATGAAGGCAGGATAAGATACATCTATAGATTCGGCTCCTCTCACCGTTGATTTATTAGTCAACATAGATGCTATTGTAAAGGCCATAAAAAGTCTATGATCATTGTGAGAATCAAATTCGACATTTTTTAAACGTCTGACTGGATTAAGTAATAATTCACCTTCTTTTTCACTTATATCGACTCCCATCTTTCTCAACTCTTTAGTAATAATCGAAATTCTATCAGTTTCTTTGAATCTAGCATGTGAAATTCCAAAAATCCTTACTGGCTTTCTTGATTTTAGAGAAATAATAGATACCGCTGGTAAGAGATCTGGACAATCTACAAGATTACATTCTATTCCATCAAGACTATTTGATCCATATACATCCACTTCTCCTTTTTCCTTATTTACGGTAATCTTTCCACCCATTTTTCTAACTATATCAATAATTTCCATGTCTCCTTGTGGATAATGAAAATTCAATCCTTTTATTGATATTTTTCCTCCACATAAAACGCCTGCTGCTATAATAAGTGATGCTGAAGAAAAATCTCCAGGAATAGTAAAATCGGTAGGCTGATATCTAGTATTAGTTATAAAGTAATTTAAATATTCTTTATCGTGTTTAATGGCGACGCCAAATTTTTTCATTGTTTCTATAGTAGAGTTGATATATGGAATAGATACCTGTTTTCCTTTAACTCTTATTTCAACATCCGTAAGACCATAAATACAGGAAATCAATAGTGAAGATATGAATTGACTTGAAATACCACCTTCAATCGATACCACACCACCTTTTATTCCTCCACCTTTTACTATTACTGGGGGAGTATTTTTTTCATTTGAAGAAAAAGCCTGGACACCTAATTGATTGAGAGCTGAAATTAGAGGCTTCATCGGCCTTGTCTTTAGACTTTCATCTCCGGTGAGGATAGTATAACCCTTTTTTACCAATGCGGCCATTGAAGTTAAAATTCTAATGGTTGTTCCAGAGTTTTCGGCATTAATTATATCCTTTGGAGTTTCAAATTGATTTCGTCCTACTATCTCGATACAATTAACATTTTCATTAGCTTTTTCAATTTTTATTCCAAGCATTTTGCAACCTGAAATAGTTGCTATGGTATCTCTACTAATAAGTGGATTACTAATTGTGGATTTTCCCTCTGCTAGAGAGGCAATAGCAATTGCTCTGTGAGTATAACTTTTACTTGGAGGACATTTTACATTACCTTCTAGAAAAGATTTATTAATTTCTAATTTAGCCAATTTTTTTTTCTATACTCGCTTTGGTATTATTAATTTTGCAAACTAATATTTTTCCATATTTTTCTAAAATACTTTTAATTGTAATGAGATTTTTTTTCTCAATAATAACGGCTATTGACGGTCCATTTCCAGAGATTGAAGCTGATAAAGCTCCATTTTCTATCGAAAACAGAATTGGACTATAATCATAGCCCATCAGGGAAGATACTAAAAGTCCATTAAGCGTCATCGCCTTCCAATAATCTGAATTTTCTGCTGATTGAATGGCTTGCTCGAATAATTCGGGTAAAATTTTTAATTTTAAAGGATTCTTTCGCGCTGTATTATTAGGAAGAAGAATAATGGATAATAAATTAAGAGGTCCGTTTTCTCTCCGTAATAATTTATTAGAATAATTATCTGTGATTACAAAACCGCCAAAGTAACAAGCAGTAGAATCATCATAAGCACCAGTTATTGTTACTTTGGCTTTCCGTGATGCATTAACTGCGGTATCCAAAACTTTAAAATCATGGATACTTCCCTCTAATAGTCCATAACAAGCTAATGACACTGCGGAAGAAACTGCACTCGAACTTTTTAATCCAAATCCAATAGGTATATCAGAAGATATAGTTAAAAAAAAATCATTACATTGAAGTATTTTTTTAGGAATGCTATTATGGATAATATATTTGAACAAATGGCTGTTCCTGTTATTATGAAAGATCTTTCCTTCTCCTTGTCGCATATGGATTTCTGCAGTTGTCTCAAGTGAGATTCCAAGAGCCGAACCTTTACCGGTAGCAATAGCATTGACTATTGAAATTGCACCATGAACTGTAGCTTTTGTGGAAATAGAAGTCATGTTGGTTCTCCAAATATCCCAAATAAGGCCTTTTTCATAGCAGTAATAGGAGCATCGCAACCAGTCCAAATCTCGAATGCTTGTGCCCCTTGTGCAATAAGCATTTCATACCCATATACAACTTTTGCATTAACTTCCTTAGCTTTTCTAAGTAAATCAGTATCTATGGGTTTGTATATTATATCATAGACAATACTATTAGGATTTATGTAATCTCGTTCTATTGGACTCTTTTCATTGTTCAACCCAATTGAAGTAGAATTGATGATTAAGTCGGATTCTAAAGCATGTTTAGAAAGATTATCAAAATCTTCTTTATGTGTATTTAATCCTAATTTTAAGGCATGTTCTACTAGCTTTGAGGCATTGTGAAATGAACGGTTGACTACAATGGTCTCCGCTATTCCTTTCTCGTATGAAAGAGCTGTCACTATTGCATAAGCTGCTCCGCCAGCACCAATTATCAAAACCTTTTTTCCTTTAAAATCGATATTTCTTTTTTTGAGAGGCTGAATAAAACCATAAATATCGGTATTGTAACCAACTAATTTGCCTCCTTCATTTTTCACTGTGTTTACAGCATTTGATTTGGATGCAGTATTATCTAATTCATCAAGATATTGTAGGATTGAAATTTTATGTGGAATAGTAACGTTAAAACCTGCAAGTCCAATTGACTTTAATGATTCTATCGATGTTTTAAGATCTCTAGAGGGTACACGAAAAGAAATATAAGAGCTTTTAATTCCAAGGGCAGAAAATGCAGCATTTTGCATTAATGGAGACAATGAATGCTGTACAGGATCACCTATTATGCAATATGTCTTAATTGGTGATGACATTATCTAAAAAATATTTGTTAATTCTATCATATATTCCTCTCATTTCTATTACTGATAGCTGTCCTGGTGCGATAGATTTTTCAAGTGAGCCATAAGTAAAAGGAGATCCATAAAATGTACATAAAATTCGAGATATGATACCACAATCACCCATTGCAAATGTAATTAAATTAATATCTTTGAATTTACTATATAAATTTAATAATCTGAGAGAATCTGTAACATTTGTTGCCATTGTAACTAATTTGATATTATTACTAAATTTTTTCATTTCATAAATCTTTTTTTCTAGATATTCATCCGAAGGGGTACTAAAAAAATTATGCCATGAAATTAGGACATTAGACTTGTCTTTCAAATAATTCTTTAATGGATAGTCTGCAATTATGGTATCATATTCGACATCTAATAACATAGGATTAGTATTATACAACAGTTTTAGAAGTTTAAGTCTTTCAAATTCGTTTCCTTTAAATTTACCTTGTTGTTCTGACGATCTTAATGTAAATACAGATCTTGATTTGATAGATTCAATAATCTTAATTGAAGAAGGAATTTCAGACCGATCTAAAAAATCAAACCGAATTTCTAAAAAATCACTTAAATCTAATGCTTTGTTTATTGAAGATGATAACTCTTCAATTGTATTTGCACCAATTGAAACACAAATTTTTTCTGCCAAAGTAATCTATTCACTAATACAATTAGTTAAATGAATATAAATTTTCTAAATTTACTTGTTTGTACACATTATTATTAAATATTATATACATTTGAAAACGTTTACTAATCACTAATAAAATAAATTAAAATGTTAATGAATTTATAAATTATGATGAGACGGAATTTTTTTCCAATTTGCGATTAATGCCTCTGCTCTAATATGTATTGGTTCACTCAGTCGAGATCGAGCTAACTTAACATATTCATTAATTATATCTACTCCAATAAATCGGCGCTGGAGATGGAAAGCAACTTTAGTTGTTTGTCCACTACCATTAAAAGGATCTAAAATTGTATCTCCCTCATAAGAATATAATTTCATTAACCTGTAAGGAATTTCTTCAGGAAAAGGGCAGGGATGTTCTATATAACCAGGAGGAATTGGAGCTATATGCCAGACTGAATTTGCAATTTCCTTTGTCCATTCTTCATGAGTGGCTGGTAGTGTTTCTGTCCTTTCAGTTCTTCCACTGCTAACGTTACCTTTTCTAAGAACTAAAATCAGTTCATGCATGATATTTGCTCTATAATATTTTGGGTAAGGATTAATAACAAATGAACCATATCTATTAGTTCCTCCAGTAACTTTGTGCCAAACTATCTCTTCATGAAGATTCCACTTTCCAAATGGTTCGACTAATTGTGATAAGACCATATGAGGAAGTGGTAAGAGCGTACCATTTACAACTTCATTAGCTATAACTATACAGCAGTAACCACCTTCTTTGGTTGCATTGTAAATTTTGTTATTAAAAATTTCAATCATCTCCTCAAGATATTCTTTTGTATTGATGTTAGATTTTCCACGATAATATGATCCATTTTTTGAGATATGCGCATTATAATCAATTGCATTTCGATAGGGAGGAGAAGTAATTGTTAATTGAATGGAACCTTTAGGAATTTTAGAGATTATCTCTTTACAATCACCTGATAAAATTTTATCAACATAAATATGCTTTAGTTGCATAATGGAAAATAAATTTTTAATCAATATTTAGCATGCTTTAAAATAATCGACTAAATAATAAAGAAATTTTATACAATAACAATTCATAAAAAATATGAGATCTAAAGAAATTTAATTTATAATTAACAATTATAATAAACCAAAAAGAACTGTTTATTTTTCAAGAATATATTCTTCAACTTCTATTCCAAAATGTCTGCCACTACTAGCTTTAAAATATGCTAAAATTTTATCTCCTCGCTTAATGGAAGTAACTGGTAATAATTCCCCATTGTCCCGTATTAATTGAATTGTTTCTGCGTTTTGGACTATAACAGTTCCTTCAATGTTGTCGCCAATTGCTTTAATTAACCTCAATGGTCTAGTTTCGGTCTTGGACCTTCCTACGGATACAAGTCTAGAATTTCCCTTCGTATTTACAATGTATATCTCTGTGCCAGATTCTAATTCCGAAAGATATGTAGTTTTCCCATTAGAAAGTAGAGTATAACAGTATATTGCTCCCGCATTAACTCTAAACGGACGTGGAGAAGTAAAAGAGGAACCTGCTGATTCATTATGTAAAAGAAATAGAAAATTGGATTTACTACCAACTAACATTCCTTCTCCTGTTTCAAGCATTGAAACAGTATCTACACATACTCTTTCTCCTGTTCCTACATCTCTAAAATCTACAATTTCACATACTTTTATTTCAAATTTTTTAGATTTTAGATATTGTTTAGATTCTTCTATTTCTTTAACATTTCCAGTTGAGAGTATTACTCCATCTACACCCAATTCTAACACAGCAAACATAGTTTTTACTTCTTCAGAATTTTTAGCAGTGGTAAATATTTTTGTTCTTGTATTTTGTAAGTTAGCAATTATATTTTCCAATGGAATAATCTTCCAATTATCAGCATCTACAATAATGTAATTGGCACCATTATAGATTGCACTCTCGATATCATCAATATCTTCGTTTGAGAATACTTTCTTATAATATGCCAAGGATTTACCTTTGGCCTTATTTCTGATTAGATCCTCCATAGATTTGCAAATGATAATATCAGCAAATTCGGATTCATAAATTATTTTAAAATTTTTCTTTTTTTTTATTTTAGTAGGATCTATAAATAACGTATCATTTTCTTCTAACTTATCTAAAAATAATTCCAGATTAGGAACAGTCATGAGAGGAGCAATAATTAATTCTTTATTTTTTTCTTTTTCTTTGTCCAAAGTTTTTCATTACCTCGCTATAATTTTTTTTATCTATAACTATTTCATATAATGCTTTTACGAGAGAAGAAGGATTATCATGTTGGAAAATATTTCTTCCAAAAGTAACACCTCGAGCACCAGCTTCCATAGCGTTCGAGCACATTTCCAAAATGTCAGCATCAGTTTTAGATTTTGGTCCACCTGCAATTACAATTGGAACGGGACACCTTTTTACCACTGACCTAAAAGAATCTAAATCTCCAGTATAAACCGATTTTACTATATCTGCTCCAGCCTCTGCACCAATTCGTGTAACATGTGCTACAATTTCAGGATCATAGGGGTTTTTTATGTTTTCCCCTCTTGGATACATCATAGCTAATAATGGTACATTCCATTCATCACATTCATCCGAAACCATTCCCAATATCTCTAACATTTCAGGTTCTTCTTTTGCTCCTATATTTATATGAACAGAAACTGCATCCGAGCCAAGTCTAATAGCATCTGCAACATTTCCAATAAGCACCTTTTTATTTGGATAAGGACTTAAAGAAGTACTGGCAGACAAGTGTGTTATTAATCCTACACTAGTAGTCTTGGGTAAGGACTTGATAATTCCTTTGTTAATAATTACTGCTGTCAATCCAGAATCTTCACATTGATATATAAGATCAGAAGTATGTTCTAGGCCTTTTATTGGCCCATTGGTTATTCCATGGTCCATAGGAATACAAACCATTTTGCCTTTTTTTGTAATTCTGTTTAACCTAATGTCTCTTCCTGAGACCATAAAGATGAAGGATATTTGTCCTACTTAAAAGTGATCTGCTATGTCTAAACAATCATAATCAAGTAAATAATAGGAATAAATGAATATTAGATTTTATTAGATTTCATTAACTTTAGAATTATTAAAAGAGATATAACAAATGTTAGGTGATTTTCTTTTATGGATATTTTTCAATATGAGAGTTTTTATGAATTCTACATCATTATTATTAAATCCTTTTTTTATTAAATCTTTTTGTCTAATAGACGAATTATTTCTCTCTAGATATTTCAAAATATTATCAATTTTCTTATATTCCATTCCTATTTCATTTTCTGCAGTTTGGTTTAGCCATAAAGAAGGTGTGCTTTTTTTTAATAATATAGTTTTTGGAACATTTAGATATCTACCTAATTCTCTTACTTGAGTTTTGTAGACGTCTGCTAACGGAAGAAGATCAGACGCACCATCTCCAAATTTAGTAGAATATCCAATCATTATCTCACTTTTATCAGAGGTACCTAGAACTAATTTGTTGTAGAGATTTGCATAATAATAAAGTAAGGTCATGCGAATCCTGGCTGTAAGATTACCTACAGATTTTTTTTCTACTGGCAATAAATCTATATACTTTTGTTTAATTTCTGTAATATCTATTATTTGATATTTTATATCCAATAGTTTGGATAAGTCAACAGCATCGTCTATATCCTTCGGGTCTGATACTTTTCTATCTGGTAAAATTAACCCCAGTACTCTCTTATTACCCAACGCTTGAGTAGCTAAAGATACTGCAACAGATGAGTCAACTCCGCCACTTAAACCCAATACTACCCCCTGAGATTGAGCTCTTGATACTTCCAGTCTGATAAATTCAATAATACAATTCGCAATATCTAGAATGCTCAATATTTCAATTATAATTAATTAAATATTCCTATTAAATCGATCTTTTATTTTTTTTTTAAATCCTATAGTTGTTAGTTAATGAAAAGTTAGTTAATGAAAAAGGTTAAGATATGATTTTTCAAAAAGTTTTATTAGCTATAAATTGGCTGAACTTATGATACATTGTCTAATTCACATATTCATACTTATGATAAAGCAGGAGTAAATGTTCCAAAAATTCGTTCTATGCAAAGAAATATTGGAAAAATGATTACTAAATCTTATTCCTTTCAAAAAATGGGCAAAATTACTTTGGGATTTGGTCATTATTCTGGATTAATAACTATAGGAAATAATGTTTTGGCATTACATACAGACGGCGTTGGTACTAAGGTTCTTGTTGCCCAACAGATGAAATGCTTTGATACTATAGGAATCGATTGTATAGCCATGAATGTTAATGATATTATCTGTACAGGAGCACACCCATTTGCATTTGTAGACTACATAGCTTTAAAAAAAGTTAATGATGAATTGGTAAAAAAAGTTATGAAGGGTTTGCTTACAGGTGCAAAAGCAGCAAGAATAGCTATTGTTGGCGGTGAAACTGCTATAATTCCTGAATTGTTAGCTGGTGAAACAGACGAAATGTTTGACCTATCTGGTACTGCACTAGGAATGACACAAAATAATAAACTTATTTTAGGGAACAAGATCAAAATAGGCGATATTATATTAGGATTGGAAAGCAGTGGTTTGCATTCAAATGGCTATACATTAGCACGAAAGGTATTATCAAAGTATTCCCCCGACGAAATTCCTGAATTTATATCAAAACCAGTTGGAGAAGAATTACTCACTCCAACAAGAATTTATGTACAACCAATAATGGAATTGATAAAGGATAGAAAAATTACCATACACGGTTTAGCACATATAACAGGAGGATCATTCACAAAAATAAAACGGTTAAATAATAAAGTTAGATACAACCTTTTTGATTTATCTCCTCCTCATGGCATTTTTAAGCAAATTCAAAAAGATGGTAAAATAGATCTGAAAGAGATGTATAGGACTTTTAATATGGGAATCGGTTTATGTATGATACTTTCAAAGGCCAATGTTGATAAGACAATTAGCATAATAGAAAAATACAATATGAAAGTCCGCAAAATTGGAGAGGTGGATTCAAAAGGTAATGGAAACGTAATTGGAAAAGTTGAAAACAAGAAATATATTTTTTCATAACTTTAAAGGGTAATTATTAATATGTTGATTGTTTATTACCTTGAAATTGATAACCACTATTTGCTATTTATTTTGTTTAAATAAATAAAATCTTTATTATATGGTCAACATTAATTCTTCTTATTGTAAGATAAGAAAAGATTTTAAACATTAATATCTTAAAGATATTTTTCAATTATCTCACTGGTTCGATCAATTCCGAGATCGACCAAATAATTGCCAAGTTTTGGTCCTCTTTCAGAATTAATGAGAATCTGGTAAAGTAGACGAAAGAAATTTTTTGGTTCTATCCCATGTTTTTTTGAAGTTTCATAAATTAATGTTTGAATATTATTTGCCATGTTATTATCTTCTTTATTTACAAATGACCTTAGAGTGGTGACTAATTCTGTTAATGCTATCTTTTGTTCTCTATCCAATGATATATAATGACTATCTTCATTTGCTAAAATCTCATTTGACCAATTAAAGGCAAGTTGAATTTTCTCTATTATATCATTTGATTTTTCACTAATTAGTTTGTATTTTTGAAGTCTTTCATATACCTTATCTATTTGATCTTTTCCTTCAAAAAGAGATGTTTGTTGGACAAGTAATCTATAGGGAATATGATTAGAATTTTTTTTTGGTGGATTAAGGTGATTAACATACTCATAAATTCCTCGTAATTTTATCATTTTTGATTCATTCGTTTCTTTTAATTTCCCAAAATACAAATCTTCGTAAAGATCATATTCATCCATTAATGAGGGTATGTCTTCTATTCCTACATGCCTTGTTCCAGTTATTCTTTTGAACAATAATAAAAGAAGGGATTGAGGTGTACCGTATTTCATCCACTTTTGGGGCGTTAAAACATTACCAGTAGATTTACTTATTTTTTTGCCTCCTTTGTCTAAAAACATTTCATATTTTATATGCAAAGGATGAGGAAAGTTTAATATCTCTTCACAAACCCAATCATTTATTTTGACAGATTCCATAATGTCTTTACCATATGCTTCAAATCGAACGTCGAATATCTTCCATCGTGCAGCAAATTCAACCTTCCAAGCAAGTTTTCCTTCAGCATTTCCAATATTAGCTTCTCCCTTATAACCACAACCTGTGATTTCTTTATTTCCTATCTTGATCCCAGAACATTCATATAATACTTTTTTATTTTTAGTCAAATATTTATATGCATGAGCTACATAAAGTTTTCCACAGTTTTTACAAATAGGAAAATAAGGTAATACAGTTAGGAACTTATTTTGGCCTACAAATTCTGAAATTTTTTGTCCCAGGTATTCGCTTTTTGTAAGAATTTGATCAATTGCATCAATCAGTATACCACTTTTATAGACCTCTGTAGCACTCTTAAATATGTATTTAACGTTTACACGATCCAATCCATCAAGAAGTAAACTACTCATGTGAGACCCATAGGAATTATGACAGTCTCCGAATGGGTCTTGAATATGAGAAACAGGTTTGGCAATATGATCTTTGAGCCATGGAGGAAATCCAGCCGGGATCTTTCTTAATCCATCCATATCATCAGAATAAGCAATTAATTCAGAATTATATCCTAAATTCTGTAAAGCCAAACTAATACCATAAGCCCGTACTGCATCTCCCATACTACCTATATGAGGTATTCCAGAAGCTCCTAATCCACTTTCTACTTTTATTGAATCGATATTCCGATTTAATTTTTTTTCTCTCAAGAGGAGTGTATTTGCTACTTTATCTATCCAGGTTCCTTTTCCAATAATATTTTCTATCATGTTACAATACCATATTACTATTTAACAAAGTTAATTTGTTATATTACTAAATAAAACATCTACTTTTAATCCTATTGTATAGATAGGTCAAAATCTAGCAATATAATATCAATAAAACAGAAATAGTCTTAAATACGATAAGTATGTAATATAGATGGACTGAATCATTTTTATTCTCTTATATTAGTATTATAATTCCTAGATTTGACATAAGGATCTTATGAGCTGAATGTATAATATAGTCATCCTGCTAATCAAGACTTCTAGAATGTAGAAGATATCTGCAACTATATTTAGCAAATTTAGAATTGTTATATTTTACCAAGTAATAGCTCTCTATTTTATAATTTCTCTATTTTAGATACCTATTATATTCTCGTAATAACAAGTAAAATATCTAGCTTCCAATCTGAATTTTTCATATTATTAATAAAGATGAGAAAACATCATATTAATCCGTTAATATCTCGATGTATTTGTTTAATAACAAAGACAAGAAATAATATTATACTAGAGAATCATAAATTTCTTTGAGCGATTTTAATTCTTGTTCTAAAATTTCTTGGCATAGAATTTTTTGGTTTTGTAATACATTTGTTATTACCTCACTTAATTCACTTTTTTAATGAAAAAATTGGTTAATGGCTATCATATCCATAACCTTTCCCTTCTGTATTTGTTGAATAAAAAACCATTGCTGTTTTCTTTTAACAAATTCCCTTTAATAATTATCTTTAATTTTGAAATATAGCATATATATTAATGAACACCTAAAAATATTATAAAGATGGATGGGTTCCGTATTATTATCACAATGAAATAATAATGTAACTCATTTGATATGATTTCATAAACTATCCAGAAACATTTTCTGTGATAAAATCAAATGATAGTTATACATAGGAATTTGATTCAAGCCCATCTTTTATATAAGAAGAACTTTAGATTATAGAATAATAAAATGGATATGTTACTTCAATAGCTTTGTAACATATGGACCGTTTTGGACATATCCTAATTTCCGATAATAAGCGCGAGTTCCAATTGCACTGATAACAGAAAGTGAATCTACTAGAAATTCATCTTTTGAAATTTTCTCTGCTTCTTCCATTAAACGCAACCCAAGACCACCATGTTGGTATGAGAAAGACCCTTTTTTTTGTCCAACATCTACTACTTGTCCATATACATGTAATTCTCTAATGATCGCAGAAGTTCTATTATTGGTATCAAGTAATTCATTTCTATGAGAAAATGGAATATTTCTCAATCTCAGAAATCCAAACAATAAATTTTTATCTTTATTTTCCATAGACAAAAACACTTCTTTTCCTTCTGATGCAAGGTAATCGATTCTATTGAGTGTTATTTCATCCTGATTAAGAGTCTCAAGTTTTTGGAGGCCTGCTTCTCGGCATCTTATGCAATGACATTTTAAACCAAACTCTTTTAATTTTTTTATAGCTATTTGGCGTATATTTCCCTTTTTTGATCCCGCTATAATATCAGAAGGTTCAATCTCTCTTTGGATTCTCATTATTCTAACCCAAGGTGGTATTAGCTTTTTTACTTCAAAAAGAATATTTACTATATCTTCTTCGGTATAAGCGTGATATTTTTTATCCATATACAATTTATATAATCCTGTATTTTTGAGAACTAAAGTTGGATATATTTTAAGCATATCTGGTTTAAATGAATCATTTTCTAACAATGTTTTAAATCCCTTAATATCACTTTCCGGTGTAGATCCTGGGAGTCCAGGCATCATATGTGCGACAATTTTGTATCCAGAATTCCTGGCAATTTGGAATGAATGTTTGACATCTGTTAAATTGTGTCCTCTATTAACCAATCTGTAGATATTCTCCTCTAGTGTTTGGACACCTATTTCAATTCTTGTTATTCCTAGTTCTAACATTAAATCTAAATGTTTTTCTTTACAATAATCGGGTTTTGTTTCAACAGTAAATCCTACACAGCGAATTCTGGCATGTTCATTCTTTCTAAAAGATTCCTCTAGAGTAGTAGAAGAAAGATCATCATTTAAAGCGTCAAAACATTTTTTAACAAATTCTCTTTGATAATTTTCTGGCATAAATGGAAAGGTTCCACCTACAATTACAAGTTCAATTTTAGTAATATTATGACCTCGTTGATAGAGTTGATTAAGTTTTGATTTGATTTGATGATATGCATCATATTCAAAGGATTGAGCTATTTTAGTAGCAGGTTCTGTTCCAATATAACTCATTGGAGTATTATACTCGAGTCCACCCGGACAATAAATACATTTACCATGGGGACAATCATACGGTTTTGGCATGACTGCAATTACTGCGACACCAGAGGCAGTTTTCGCTGGTTTAACTAACAAAATATCCCTATAATTACTATCTTTTGGAAGATAGGATATGATGTGCTCTTTCTTTGGAACAACAGACAATTTATATTGAGAACATGTTAAACTAATAATTTTGTTAATTTCTTTTAGGGACATATTACTATTATTTTCCAATTCCATAGCAATAGATTTACAGGCTTGTGAATAGCAAAGAGAATCCATAATAATTACTTATGAAACTATATACAAAGATAGATTTAAAAATATGCATTATTCAAAATTATTGTATTAGAAAGATACTGACTTATTGGTATGATCATCCTCAAAATGATACTAAAAATTGATATTATATGAACCCACATTATGGAACGATTTTGACACCGATGCTGAGATACTAATATAATCAAGACTTATAAGAAAATAAAACTAATACAAAATAATGAGAGTTACATTATTTTCTCATGAATCTGATGTCGATGGTATCTTTTCTTCTTCTATAGGTTTAATTCGCTATCCTCAAGCGAAAACTTTTTTTTTAGATTATAGCAAAGAGAGTTTTATGAAAATAATCAATCAAATTTTTTTTTCAAATGAATCGCAAGAGAAAAATATTTTTATTGTATCAGATCTTGGTTTTAACGATAGTTTGCTAAGTATTTTTAAAAGTAGTTTTCTGGGTTGCAAAAACTCCAATAATGAAGTTATTTGGGTTGATCATCATCCATGGTCTAAAAATACAATAGACGAAATAACTCCTTTTGTTGAGTTAATATTGGATAATTCAGGAATTAAATGTGCAGCAGAATTAATGTATGAACGATTATTATTGGATAATGCTTATGCTAAACATTTAGCTAATTTAGCACATACAATAGATTTTTTTACCAAGGATCAGTATCTTACTCCATTACCAGAAATTATAAGATATTACCTAAATTTTAATGACTCATATGAAAGATTATCAAAACTTGCGCATAAGATATCGAATGGAATATTATGGGATATTGATATGAGTGAGGATTATACAAGATATGAAACTTTGAGAGATACGGATAAAAAGCGAGTATTAAATGACTTAAAAATAAAGAAAATAAATGAGTTGAATGTCGTATTTGTTAGATCATCACCCTATATCCAAACAAGCTTATTTTCAGAAGAGGTATTTAACCTGACCAATGCAGACGCCGCTATATTTTATGGAAAAAATGGTAAAATAAGCATTAGAAGAAATAATGACAAAATTGATTGTAATGCGATTGCTTTAAATTTAATTGATGGAGGAGGTCATAAATTTGCTGCAGGAGGTACAATACGAAGTGATCCAAATAAGTTAGACGACATTATTTCAGAAGTTGAACAAATAATTCATAAATTAAAAGGATCCATTCATAATTAAATTATATAATTAAAGTTTCATTAAATATTCAGATAAAACTGGAAATAACATGATAATACTAGATGGTAAAAAGGAAGAGGACTTGATCAAATGTAAAGAGTTAATTATGAAAGGTGGAATAATTGTATATCCTACAGATACCATATATGGTTTAGGTTGTGATCCCTATAACAAAAAATCAGTGGAAAAAATTTTTAGATTGAAAAATCGTTTAATGACTAAAGCTCTACCTATTCTTACTTGTGACTTTAGGCATGTAGAAAAAATAATGATTTTAAATGAAAATGGAAGAAAATTAGCTAATTCTTTTTGGCCCGGTCCTTTAACAATCATAGGGACTTTAAAAGATAATGAACTTCCAGAAATAATTACAGGTGGTAAACAAACAATTGGTATGAGAATCCCTAATAACATAGAAACGTTAAATTTGTTAAAATATTGTAACTATTTAGTTGGTACAAGTGCTAATATCTCAAACGAAAAATCATGTTTTTATGCTAAGGAAGTAATGAAATCTCCACTTTCTGGATATGATGCAATAGTGATTGGAGACGAGAAGAAACCTAAGCATCAATTTTCTTTAAAAGGTTCAACGATAGTTGATGTGTCTACTTCCAATATCAAGATAGTGAGAGAGGGAATCATAAAATCGGAAACTATTTACGAAATTTTATATTAATAAAAATAATGAATTTTAATTTATTAGTTACTACTTACAGACATAGAGAGTATGATGCAGTTGATGAATTAAATGTAATACTTCAACGATTTAATATTGATGTGGAAATGATAGAAATCCAAAATGTTTCAGGTATAATTCTTGCATTGGCTAATTTAAATCCATTTGAATTAATAACAAAATTCAAGGATTTACTGACAGAAGAACCATGGCAATTTAGATATATCCTAAGAGTGATACCTATCGAGAGAGCTCTCTATACAGATCTTAAAAATATTGAAAGAGAAGTAGAAAACCTTACAATGAAGAAAATAGAAGTAAATGATTCATTTAGAATCTCAGTAGAAAAAAGACATACATCAACAAGAAGTAAAGAGATTATATCATCTATTGCAAATAAACTTCAGAATAAAGTTTCTTTAGAGAATCCTGATTGGATTATATTAATTGAAATTATTGGTAATAAAACTGGAATTTCGATATTGAAGGAACGAGATATTTTTAATTCAATAATGGAAAAAAGAAAGACAGGATATTTATTAGAATCATCAGGCTAATTGTCAAGAATTACTACTAACATTAATATAAATAAAATAATATGTGAACGTAAAAGTTTCATTCTAGATTTGAATCCGTCTGTTCTAAATATATTAAAAAAATATTTATTAAATAAATCTTCTTCTCTTATAATTTATGCCTAGCAAAAATCATTTTTTTGGCAAAGATATAGTTTCAATTAGAGATTTTTCGAGAGATGATTTAGAATTTATATTCGATTCAACTGATACAATTCAGAAATTAAAACCTGAAGAAAAAAGTGAACTAGGCAGAGGAAGAACTCTGGGTTATATTTTCTATGAACCAAGCACAAGAACCAGAATGAGTTTTGAAGCTGCAATGGCATCCCTTGGAGGAAGTTCAATAGGAATTTTTGACTCAAAATTTTCCTCTATAGAAAAGGGTGAATCTCTTGCTGATACTATAAGAATCATAGATTTGTATTCTGATGTCATCGTACTTAGACATGCAAGGGATGGCTCCAGCAGATATGCAGCAGAACTCTCATCTAATCCCATTATTAATGCAGGAAGTGGCAGTGAAGAACACCCTACACAGGCAATGCTTGATTTGTACACGATTTTTAAAGAAAAAGGGAGAATAGATAATTTAACAATTGGAATAGTTGGTGATCTAAAATATGGCAGAACTGTATATTCCTTATTATATGGATTAAAAAATTATCATATAAATGTATATTTGATTTCACCACCTAGCTTAGCAATTAGAAAGGAATCTATTTTTGAATTTGAAGGTATAATGAACATTAAGCATTACGATTATCTTGATGATATAATTCCTCAACTTGATGTATTGTATGTTACAAGAATACAAAAAGAAAGGTTTCCTGATACTCAGGAATACGAAAAAGTAAAAGGCACTTATAGAATTGATGAAAAAACATTGGCTAATGCTAAAATGGAATTGTCAATAATGCATCCTTTACCAAGACTTGATGAAATTTCATATACTTTAGATAATACGAATAATGCGATTTATTTTAAACAAGCGGCATATGGAAAGGAGTTACGCTCGGCTTTATTGGCTTTAATATTAAATGAGGACCCTTTTTAATTAGATACTCCTATTTGTTGAATTTTTGGTATTAGTTTAGTTGCCATCTTTAGAAATAATTAAAGTATGACTTTGCAAATTCACAGACATTTAATTATTCCAAAAAAAATTGGCATTTCATATATGTACTAACCGGATACACAACTACTGAATCCACATTCAATACACATATTACAACCTTCAGTAATGATTAGTTTGGATTTACATGATGGACAAATCTCGTCCTCATAGATTTCTGGAAGAGATTTTTGGATGAATTCAATATGTTCGGTATCTTTAGGTTTTTCTTGTGTAGATAATGGTAGACCGTCTATGACATCATCTATTACTTCAACATCCTTAGTATCAATTAGTTTAGAAACATATTGACTGACATATGGTTCTTTTATTTGTGATTGAATATATTCTTTGACATACTTACTTGGTTTTACAATAAATGATTTTTCTAAGGTATTAGTTCCTGTAATATGTAAAACTTGTTCATTTCGTGAGCCATCTCGATATACAGTGACACCCTTTAACCCCAGCTCATGTGCCAGTAGATAAGAGGATTTGACATCCTCAACGGTAACATCACCTGGCATGTTAATAGTTTTTGCTATGGCATTACTTATCCATCTTTGCCATACAGATTGAGCCATTATATGATCTGTCCAATGAATATCAATTGC
>DATDKD010000185.1:0-3580 GCA_036520175.1 Nitrososphaeraceae archaeon | reverse complement strand
TTTTTCAGTTGGAATAACTACTATGGATTTGGATTTAGTATCCAAAGTAATCTTGTCAATTAATATGGTATTGGGTAGGTTTGAAATAATAGCATTACTATATATTTTCATTTCTAGATTAAGGAGATAGTTTGTAAAAAGTATCTCTTTATTTTTTTATGTTATAGAGCAAGGTATGTTCATTGCTTGATTATTTTTATTTTTGTGATAATTTGGTAATTAAAATTATCTCTACTTAAATTTTATTGTCTACAAAATTATTAATTCATATAAATCTCACTATTTCCGAAATAAAAAACCAGAAGAGAAAACCCTTTGTTTCTGGATGAATAGCTGTTTAAATATATCTCTATATCTATCCGCCCAGATATTTTTTTCTTTTTCAATAAAATCCTGAAAAAAACCATTAGTTATTTGTGGGAAAGCACTTGCCACTTCTAATTCTGAAGATCATATATTTAATTTTATTTTTGTTTCTAGTAAAATAGTTAATAAATAATAATTTAATGTTTGAGGGTTTTAACTGCTCGTTATTCATTTACTATACTATATTTAATTAAAGCACATACTAAAAGTGTTATTTCATTTTAGACAACTATCAAGCGTAGTTTTTTATCATTATTTGCCATCTTTCTTTCTATATTTTTCTTCTTTATTTCAGATCAGATTTCAATATTCTTGTTCGACAAATTTGCAAGAAAAAAAATCCATAATTAGATGTATACATAACTATTCTTGTCTATAAAAGGTCAAACTTTCCTTTTCTAATAGTTGTTTTGTAATATAAAGAAAAAAATTTATAATGAGAAATCTATATTATTATATTGTATAATTATTTAGGCCTAGACGTTTTAATTAATCTTTACGTTCAATTTTAAAACCTATCTTTACTTCTGCTTGAAATTCCTTAACTTGATTATCTAGTATTCTAAACGTAACCCTGCCCAATTCTGCCCATTCTATATTATTTATTGTTTTTGAGGCTTCAGTAATAGCCTCGTTGACTGCATCATCGATGCTATTAGGAGAAGTTCCTATAATATGGATATATTTGTAAACCATAAAGCTAGACAGTTTTCATTACTTAAAACTTTTCTTAATCTTATTAATTTATTTAAATCGATAAGAACTTAATTATCAAATATTGGTGGGATGTCCTTGTTAATAATTTTCGACATAAATTTCTTTAAGAGATTAAGGTTATCTGGGTTATCTTGATTATTTGGAACGTCTGAATCCTTGGAGACAAAACTCTTAAAGTTATTATTATCATTATCTTGATTATTTGGAACGTGGGAAGTTGCAGGAATAGGATTTTTTTCTAATGGAGGGGTGGGTATTAATCCTTTATCGTCATATTCGCATTCTCCAATAATAATATCATTTTCTAGGGAATTATAATCACTAATCTTGTCCTCTTCGTCACAAACAAATCTATCAGCATCGTTTCCACCTTCTAACTTATCTTTTCCTTCTCCTCCGTCTACAATATCTCTTCCATCTCCTCCGTCTATCTCATCCTTGCCTATTCCTCCCTTGATATCGTCATCATCGTCTCCTCCACTCAAACCATCATCTCCGGCCCCTCCATCAATATTGTCTTCTCCTTTTCCTCCATCAATCTCATCATTCCCATCACGTCCTTGGAGAGTATCTTGGCCATCCTCTCCAGACATAAGATCATTGCCATCTCCCCCTCTGATCTTATCGTTGATTTCTGTTCCTTCTATTGATACATGAACCAATGGTTTTGCTGGAAATTCATTAAGATTAGACCTACTCTCGGAATTGCTGCTGCTGCCTTTCTCATCGTGATCACTGGATAAAACCTCATTATCAATAACCTCTTGTGCTGAAATATTTTGTTGACTTAATAGAAGGCTAATTACCAACAATATGATTATACTATGATTAATATTCAAGCTTCGAATTTTAACAATGTCTTATTAGTAACATTGATATTTAAAATCTTTTTGTTACTATTTTTTGAATAAAATTTAGTAATAAAGTTACGTTATAATTAAACATAAGATTTACTAATATAAATATTCTAGCCTTATTCCAATATTAGTTAAATATGTAATACTAAAGCATTGTTAGTATAATTTCCAAAGACCTTATACAAGCTAAAAGTTACATAAATTAACATCACCCTAATACTTTTGTAATTGAATTATTACTACAGGTTTAGGCTTCAAAATTGGAAGCGTCGAAGAAAGAACTGATAAGAAACTCTAATTAATATTAAACAATAATTCAATTCACAGACCTAATTTCTATTTCAATTAGAATTTCTCAATTACTAATATATCATTGAATTTTATTTCCAAATGTATGACATAAATTACTTAAATAATAAATATAATAAATCTCAATATAATGAATTATATTAAACGTCTAGAAACGCATATTTACTTTAATATACTCCCAGAAAAATAGACATGGAATAACTGTGAAATTCTATTGATTATTTTAAAATAACCATAAGATATATTACCATCTATTTTATGCCATCTTTTTAAAATTTCTGAGTATTTTATTTTTACGATTTTAAGTTGTTATAGCAGTTACATTTGATTTCTGAGAAAATGGTATTTACTATTACAGAGGATAATTTCTATATCAAACTAAAGCATTTATTGTTTATAATATAATTTATAGGTAATAATGTATTTTTTAAACTTCTTCATGGTGTTGGATAATTGGAATATTGGGTTGCAAATTGACTTTCTCATTGATATTCTTCTTTCTCTTGCCGCTGGTTTTATTATAGGGGCAGAAAGAGAGTCAAGGGGTAAACCGGCAGGAATAAGCACAAATTCTTTAGTTATAGGGGGTGCGATGTTATTTACGTATCTCTCATCGGCCGTGGATCCCAATTCCACTTCAAGAATTGCGGCTCAAATAGTAAGTGGAATTGGATTTTTAGGGGCTGGAATGATTTTGAAAGGAGAAGTAGATAAAAAGATTACTAACTTAACCACAGCTGCTAGTATCTGGTTTTCTGCTGCAATAGGTATGGCTATTGGGTTTAATTATTATATTATAGCTATAGCCGCTATTGCATTTGCAGTAGTGGTTCCTCGTATTCCTCATATTAGTAAAATAAAGAGTCATATGGAAGATGATTAGATAGATATTTATTTACCTCTTTTTATTACACTATTTTGGATACAAAATCAATTGTAGTTATTTCTCTGCTTGTGATATTTTAAATTTGCTTATTTCTATTAGTTAAAATATAAAAACAAACCTAAGTTATCCTGACTATTATGTTATTGTTTTATTATTATTATTATTATCTTTAAAAGCTATAACCCACTACTATTGAAGAGGATCCAATATTAAAAGGCTATGGTAAAGATCAAAGCTAGGTTGGTTTATAGATGTATGTAATCTATATGTTAATATTTAATGGTTGACGATAATTTTGTTTTTGGATAATTATAATAATAGCCATAGCCCTGGAATGGACCAATACAAACCAGGTATTAGTTATTTACTATGGCTATTCTAAGGCCTCTCTAGTTATGTTGCCGCTTTTGATGAAGAATAGTGCAATATTTTATAGATTTTAGAA
>DATDKD010000184.1:0-4340 GCA_036520175.1 Nitrososphaeraceae archaeon | reverse complement strand
TTGGGAAATTCAATAAATATTGCAGGAAAGAATCGATTTCTCACCTCTAATCTAATGTTTGATATATCAAAATATTTGTTTGAGAATAGGAATAAAGATGTCTCTAAAATCAACTCTGCAATAAATCAATTGGAATCAAATATCTTGGCATTAAGACAAGGTGGAAATAACATCTCGGGAATAGATTTAAAACCACTACCAACAGAATTTTTAGATGATTGGAATATTATTTATCAAAAATGGCTCCAACTAAAAACAATCATAGTAAACAATATAATTAAACCAGATGATGGAATAACTACTTTAGAAAAATCAATAGACAAAGGTAAAGAAGAAACAGCGATAGAAACAGAAGCTCTATCTTTAGTAGATTCATCAAATATATTAGTTACAAAATTAGGTGAATATGTAAGAAGTAATTCAGAGAATTTATTCTTTAATCAAAGAATCTTTATAATTTTAGATATTGCAGTTATTGCTGCTTTTGTACTTTATCTTACCAGGAAGATATTAAAACCAATCCTTTCTTTAACTTCTGCAATATCTGAAGTAAATAGAGGGACACTTAATTTAATAGGTCAAATCAAAGGTAGTAATAATAATGATGAACTTTCCGTTATAGGTAATTCTTTCAATTATATGGTGAACTTTATAAAGAATATCAAAACACAAGATAAATTAATTAATGAACTTAAAAAGGCAAATGAAGAACTAAAATATAAAGACCAAGTAAAGAATGAATTCATAAATGTAGCAGCACATGAAATAAAAACACCCATTCAACCAATAATTGCCCTTTCTGAATTACTTCAGCTAGAAGGAATAAACAATATAGAAAACAATAAGGAAATGCTAAATATTATTCTCAGAAATTCAAAACGACTTAAGCAGCTCACAGAAGATGTATTAGATGTTGCTAGTATTGAAAGTGGTTCTTTCTTTTTAAAGAAAGAAAAGTTCAGTCTGAAAGAAATGATAATAGATGTCTTAAAAGAGTATGAGCAAACGATACAAAATAAAAACAATATCAAATTCTTTTTAGAATTTAATGATAACAATGAAATAATTATAGAAGCTGATAGGAATAGGCTTAGTCAAGTCATCCATAACTTGTTACACAATGCCATCAAATTTACAAAGGAAGGTAGCATTACTGTTATTGTTGAAAGAAAAAAAGATAATATAAATGACAAATATGATGAAATTCTTGTTAGTATAAAAGATACAGGAACTGGAATACATCCAGAAGTATTGCCCAAACTTTTTACAAAATTCGTCACTAAATCCCCTATAGCAGGAACAGGTTTAGGACTATTTATTTCCAAGAATATAATTGAAATGCATGGTGGAAAGATATGGGCTACCAATAATAAGGAAAAAGATAAAGGTGTAGGTTCAACATTTACATTCAGCCTACCGGTCAAACAAGAATAAAGAGAGTTCTGCTGCATATCTAACTGATATACTACACCGCTGCAAGTCGGCTGATAGGAATCTATGATGTATTAGCTGGGAAAAATCTCCATTTTTCATCATCATCTTTTCTCTTCTTATATCTTCTCTTATTAAGAAAATCCTATAGTATTAAACCAAAACCAGCAATACCTAAAACCGCAGGTATATATACGGTGAAAATGAAATTCCTTGAAAAGAACTTAAATAATTAAACAAATTATTACCTAGTCCTTAAAAAACCAACCATTATAGCAACAGCACCAACCACTGTATATTTTGAGTGTGCTTTATTTAGCCATTCAGTCGATTCTAACAAAAATATGAATGACATATAATTCAAAGCTAAAGTTTCAGCCAGATTTCCACATATAGCTGTTTTGAAAATGGGTGTTAGAATTGCCTGCTGTTGTTAACACCCATTTTGTTTACATCTTCAATGATAGATAGATAATAGATGCAATAATGTACATACACAATAAACGATAAAAGGATTGTAGATTTTTTGGATGTTAAAGATTATTTATTCTCTAACACCCACAATGACTGCATGAACAGTGTTTGGTTGTATTGATTAAGGTGCAATATGACAAGAGAAGGTAGAATAAAAAGCTGTTGCTTTACAAATTGGCAAAAATTTATGTCATTTTACTATAGTATGATGAATTGCTTTTGCCAATACAAATATAATAAAACCTAGTGAAAGCCATGATAAAATATAAGGAATTAATTTAGAAATAATATTTTTCATTATTTATAAAATATATTTATGATGATTAAAATAATAAATATTTATACCAATTTTTATTATACTTATTTTTTTATACTTAGATAAGTTTCTAATGATAAAAGCTAAAGACAAGTCAGTAGTAGGAGAACTTATTACATGATAACAAAAAAATGTTAGAATAACAGTAAGTTTGTTCCAGTATGCTTATAAATGAAGAGTCTAAAGAATTATCGGTTTAAAAAACAATGACAGTATCTTCTTATTCATATAAGAAAGACTTTCATTTTGTTATTATTGGAACATTAAAAGGTGAATCCAAAGAAGTTGCCCTGGAAATTCTCAAGACAATGATTAAAAACACTGAAGAAATTAAAGAGATAAGCGACCTTAATATTTTTGGGAAAACTCTCTAAGTGTTTTTTGATTTTAATAATAATGATTTGAAGTACATGGATGATAATGATAGTAAACTCTTATTTTAGAACTGCTATCGGTGTTAATCTGCCAAATGGCTGGCAAATTTGCTAAAATCAACAACTGCTTTTCAACATTTTACACTGCAGGTAAGATGCTTTAATAATCCTCCCCCTAACAATCCCATATTTTTTTATTTTTTATCTTAACATTCAAGTAAATTATTTTAAAAAATTAGATATATAATAAATTAGCAAAAGATATTATGAAACTTCTATAAATTATAATTAATAAAATACATGACCCATGTGGGAATACTCTTGGTTTCTAATAAATGAAAAGACTAGCAGAAGAGTGTGAGAGCGCACATATAAATTAAAAATAAATCTATAATCATACAAATAGCTAAATACTACTTAAGTGAACTCCCATACATGGCAAGTTCGAATCCCGGTTACCACAATATATAGGAACTTCTATTCTACCTTTTGCTATTCTGTAGATATATCAAGAAACAAAGATGAAGGAGGAATAGATAGGAACGTCAACATAATCATGCTTAGTCAAAGCTTTCAATTATAGGAAATAACGAAATAACCAGATTAGTCTTATTCCTAACAAAGAAAATTCTGCTATCAGCTAGATTTCTATAACTATATGCAGGAAAAAGATTCATCTGAGAATCATCAGTAAACAACCTAAAAATAGTTATTGATTTAACTAATTTTAGAATATGGATGTTGGAAAAATTTTCTTTTCTCTATTACTTTAGTTATAGTATTACTTTCTAGAATATTATCAATTATTTTTGCTTCATTGTATTAGTAATTCTGCTCATTTTTTTAAATTCTTATGATATCATCAATGATGTACATAGCATATCTTAGCTTAATAGTTTACCAACTGAAACCAAACATTTTTTATCATACTCTATTGTGATATCATCTCCACCAAAACGTTTGTAACCAATTTCAATGGGTGTTGAGTTTTCTTGACACCCATTTTACTACCAACTTAAAATCAATAACTAAAAGAAGGAAAATCTAATAGAACCTAGAGTTGTATTATTATTGTTTGAATTAATTAAATAGAAAATTATTAATTCTAATAAAATTATAGATTTCTTTCGCAGTTTATAAATAATTCTTTAAATAATGTTGGATTGGATTAATATTTGGTAATGGTTAAACTAAATGAATATACAAAATAATGTTTTATCTCCATACAAGTTAATACATAATTAAATTCGATTAAAATGGGAAAAAGAATACTAAAGAAATAAGCCTATTCTTCTAAATGTTTAAAAGATTAAATTGTATAATAATACTATGAAGACAATTATGATTGTACTTCTGTTACTGATTGGAATTGTTTTGGTTATTCCACTACAACAGGTATTAGCCCAAATAGGTGCTGCAGAACAAATGATGAGTCATATGAGATTTACCCATACCCAACTAGCAAATAATATCGATCAGATTAAACAATTGATCAAATCTAATAATACCTCAGAGGCCCTTAATCTACTTGACGGTATGGAATTAAAGATTAACCATATGAATACAATGTTTAATGATCTCGTATGGGAATTGTCCAATAAAGGTCATTAATACTTTGACTTCAAAATTACTCTCTCAATTTTATTTATGAGAAAAGAACTTTTTCTGTTCTTTATCATGGTCAATCATTTTTTATTTTGCAAATACAAAAATTATCATAAAAGAATTTTTACATTACTCATAGA
>DATDKD010000183.1:0-2131 GCA_036520175.1 Nitrososphaeraceae archaeon | reverse complement strand
ATATTGTAATCAAGCATCGGGCCACGTACATGGTTCACAAAGAGACCGAGACCCTAAAACTGGATTAATTGAATTGTTGGTATGTTATGAAGTTCCATTGGGAAATAGGGAAGAAGTTAAGAGAAAATTTGAGAATTATGTCTTACAGCCAATTCTCTTCGTTAATATTCATCATTATCACTCTACACATATTCCAGGAACAGCAATCCTAGTGAATAAATGTGGGGAAATTACTAAACTCTCATCATCATATTTTAAAAGTGGGGATTGTGATTTGGACCTAAACAATATTTTATTAATCGCTTTCTTATAATGCTCCATTGACTCCCAAACTGCATAATTAATAAATACACTACTTTTTCCAATCCCTTGATGCAATTGTGTAGAAATAAATCCTGGTTGTTGTTTAAAGGTGGTAGCATCTTCTCCCCAATCCTTTAAAAACTGTTCAACCTTACCTTGTGCTACATTAAATTTGTTTATCAAAATTACGGAACCCATTATTTTTTCTTCAATCTGATCTTTAAATTTCACTTTATCATCCATTTCAACGAATTTTGCCATTATAATATTATAATTTTTGACATTGTATAAGATAATTATCTCTCCTTCAAATAGTAGTAATAATCTATAATTAATCGTATATTATGAAGTCCTTTAGAGCAGAGAGACGAAGTAAAACAGAAATTGATTACTTAAAAAAATAAAATTATTCTATAAACAAATACTTTATCTGTATAATATACAATATATTGTTTCTAATGACTGAAAAATATGGTTTACCGTTTGAAATAGTCGAATCCAAAGACATAGATAAAGATAAAAATAAAATTAAAGCAGGGTTAAAAAAAATAGAAATATTTGCTAGTCCTGAACAAGTTAATGAAATAATCTCAGTAATCGAGAGTTTAAATTTAGAAGCAACATTGTATGACTCTCATGGTTATGGACAGTCTAAACAGAAGATAAGGTCGGGAAAAGCTGGAGGACAAACTGCCACGATATCATCGAGTCGTAAAACTATAGTAACTATAGCAGAATCTGACATTCTAGAAGAGTTAGTCAAAAAACTGAAACACTTAAATGATAATAGTGAGAAAAAAATTGGAGTAATCTCTATTCAACCAGTCGATACCTTAGTACATCTATAGTTTATTACTACATCATATCATCAACATATCATCATGTCATATGTTTTTTCCTTCTTTCTTTTTTCTTATAGTATAGTATAAATGTCAAGTTCATGCTTCTAAAAAGGCAAGAGGGAAGAAGTGAAAAAAATTTGAAAAGTTTACTACAAGTCATAATATAGTTCTACAAAATAATAATCATTTTATATTAAAAAAAGAAAAATTTTGTTCTGTTGGATCTTCAGGTGTTTATTTCAGTTGTTGGGAATCAGTGGGTGTTATTGACTTGTCTAACGGTAACACCCACTAAGACAATGCTGAAGCAGATTTCTTGATTGTGGTGCATTATGACAACAGAAGGTAGAATAAAAGATTGTTGATTTTTATTTAAAAAGGTAATATAATGTAATAATTACTTTATAATGGATAGTAAATCCACGTAATATTTAGGAGTAAAAAAGCAGCTAACTTTCCCTCTCTCCCTCTCAATGTATCTATCAAATTGATAAATACCTTTTTTGTGTATATATTATGCCAAATCTTGACCCATGGATAAATCAAAATTAGGCTACAAACAAATTTGAAATTCATTTGCTATCTATTAAAGCTGAACATCAAAAAATTGATTCATCCTAAATCACATCCTATCTATAAGGAACGTCAGCAAAAAATTATAGAAACTGATAGATTGGACTTTAGAGAAATATACTGCAGCAACCAATATGCAAAAGATGAACGAACAAGTAATAATAGATAATATTATCGAGGAACTGGACAAAAAAAGAGAGTTTAATTCTCTAATTTGTTAAACGATTAGAATTAACATTACTAGTAACCGTTTAGTAATTGTAAATGTTGTAGAGTCATATTATGTTAAAATGATTTTAAAAATTAGTTTTCAGTTAATAATATATCATACAAATCATTTATGTGCTCAGTTGTATATCGAGGCACTATTTTAATAGAACGTGTTATATACGATGTTTGTTACTATATATTAG
>DATDKD010000182.1:0-3235 GCA_036520175.1 Nitrososphaeraceae archaeon | reverse complement strand
AACACCATGGCAACTTTGAGAAGACACATGGCGAGCATCAATGGTGGGACTGGTATGCGTCATATCTGAGCGCGCGTCAGAGTGGCACCAATTCGGAGGAGGCAGCAGATGTCGCTGATCGCTATATGGAGAAGGTCCTTCACGTTCTTCCTCGATAATGCCATTAGAGTTGTCGAAATATTGTAAACTCATGTTAAAAAAAATAATATGTTGAAATCATTACTAACATATTCTTAATTTTGATTATTTATTAACTCAATAATTGTTTTTCTAGACAAAATAATTTTGTTATAAATGTATAAATGGGATCTATAACTAAAATTCAAACCTTAGAGGGGCTTCGATTTCTCATTATAGCAGGGTTCGGTAACATAATAAAAAGTTTTGTTATCGAATTTAATATAATATCATCAATCAGAATTTTAATTTCATAGTATTATTAAGATAGATAATTTTTGGGTCATAACCGCCAGTATTAAGGTCAGATGCAGAAATTAGTGGTTTGTTAAATTCTTCTTTTTCTTCTTCTTGATTAACCACTATTAAAGAATTGCTATTAAATTGTGAAGGCGTGAAGGCAGTGAAGGCAAATAGAACATTAATTATAGTAGCAGTATAATTAATAATAAATAAAGTAAAAGTTGCACCTATACCAAAAGATAACATTAATTACTACAATTCTTAGTCTTATTGTTCCTTTATTGGTGATTTTTGTCTATTTTTTTATTAATCCTCTAATTGGAATTCCAATCTTAGGATTTTTCTTAGCTGATGCCGTACTTATTTCTGTCAAAATAATTGCAATTAAGATGGCAGGTCTTTTTATTGTCTTTTGTATAAAAAATACAAAAGTAGTTGGATTAGCACTAATTTTATGCGGAGTAATTCTAATACTAACAATACAGCTATGGGGTATTCCAGGATTTGTATTGTATATAGTATCTGGGATAATGGCATTAAGAGAAAAACACCACTAACTATTCTGATGTCTAAAACCTTCATTGCATTCACCAGACTATTGAGTTTAACTATTTTTAGTGGATTGTTGTATAAATTTTATATTTACAGACAAAATTATTGTACGTCCAATTTGATAGATAGATTTAGTGCTGTTTTCAATACGAGTGCGGAGGTGTGTGAACTGATTTTGACACAATTTTAAAGTTCAAATAAAAAATTTCTTTACTATTATCGTCTGTAGATATAATCTATAATATTAAGAAATTAACAAGAATCTTTCATAATTAACAAAATTATGCATTTATTTATCTAATTTAGGGGTTATATAACTTAATTTCTTTTTAATGTCAGAGGTTTACTCTTTTTTTCTTTCACGGACTTCTGATATTACATCTTGAATAATTTGTATTACCTCTTCATTTTTCATTAGTCTATATTCATGTTCTTTTTGCCATCTATCAGAGAATTCTATCAATGGTTTAATTTTATTAGATATTTCCGTCTCTTTTTCTGTAAGAATTATATTTTTTACCAGCGAAATATCTCTTTCAATTCTAATAATGAGATCTCTATAAAATTCTTTATCTCTTGCCGCTAACTTCAAAAAGGATATAATCCCAGTAAATAACATAAAGGCTCCTATTGGCATAAATGAAATTGTGATTGTACCATTAGGAGGTATTGAGTTTAAAAAAATTGAATAGAAATCTCTTGATGCAAAAAGTATCATCATTCCTATTATTGTTATTATCATGTAATTTTGTAATAAGGAATTCTTTAACTTTAATAATATAGGTACAAAAGAAAAACCAAAAAATATTCCTGTAGTCTGTATATTGGAATTGATTAAAGCAGTATAGATGGCATCTTTAATCGATGGATATATAATACCAAGTACTGGTAGACTAATAATACTATCCAAATTAAAGTAATTTAATATTATTCCTTCATAACGTATTAAATAAAAAAATAATGGTATACTAACCAAAATCCAAAATTTATATTTTCCAATACGTCTAGAATATTGTTTGAGCATATATACGGTTAAAATCCAGCCTAATAGAAACGACATAATAAAAAAAATATCGTATAATAATGCTATATGATTCTGAAATATTAGGTTTATTGAAAAAGTACCCCCTCGTAGTTCTAGTGGTGAGGTATAGTTAATAGTTGACGGATGAGTTGCTAATCCACTTATTAGATATATTAATGCCAACAGTAAAGTGATACAGTAAAGTGAAAATAATAATCCATAAAGTAACGTAAAATTATTCTTTCCTTTTAAATACCATCTATAAAAATTGAAAGAAAGAATAGATAAAAATCCTAAAGTCGAAATAAAGGAAATATACGATGTTAAATAAAAGACTATATTACTATAACTTTTGAAGAATGATATTTGTATTGTAGTAATTAGTAATGTTAATGATAAAATTGAATAAACTATAAAAATAGATATAAAATAATATTTCTTATACTTTACTTCAATTTCCTTTAGATATCCAATACTATAAGTCATAATCAATAATAATAGATTAGATATCACAAAAATAGATACATAAATTGAAAATATGATTATTTTATTATTGAAAGGCAATAGTTTTTCTTGTAAAAATCCCATTAGAAAATTTGAGTCTAAAATAATTACAAGCATAACAGAAGAAATAATAGAAAATAAAACTAACTTTTTAAATAAAGAATCTCTATTTTCTAAAAATGAAAAATTAAAAAATAAATTCATAAATTTTATAATTTCAAAAAGTATATCAGTAACATAGAAATGGTGATTCACTGGATTACCAATTTATAATTTGTATTAGATGTAAAATCCCATCTATCTGCTATTAAAGTCGGTGAAGGTGGATTTGCTTTAGCAGAAATTGTATATTGAAGATCATGAGGACCTCTCTTTAATTCAGTAGTATCTATTAAAATACAATCGCAATACATAACTCCATTATAATATATTGGATTTCTTTTGTAATCGTCTTTTTCCCAGTTATTTGGCATGGTAGTATTACTAGTGGCTAAAATATCTACAAATTCTTCTGAGAATATTTCTTTGTAATATTGATTATGAGGAAGATTATTTACAACCTTTTTCTTCTTTTGCATATCTATACCGTTACTGTTATCTATAAACATATTAACAATTTCTTTATCGTCAAAGAGTATCTTTCCTTGTATTGTTCCTCTTTGAAGATTAAAGGCACAATTCTTAAGCTCATCATAAGATTTGTCAAACAATCCTACATCCCCTTGTGAACACCAT
>DATDKD010000181.1:0-5268 GCA_036520175.1 Nitrososphaeraceae archaeon | reverse complement strand
TTTTATCCCTTTTTTAAGAATATAACATAACTAAATTCCCTCTTAGGTTCACTATATTTTATTAGACAGTAATCCAATTTGACATTATGTTATAGATTAGTGAAATTATTATTAACTATTTTGTATGAACTTAAGGTTTGGGACTCGGCAAATCAGCATGAATATTCTCCAACATTTTAAGTGCAATATCTATCTATAAAATCGCAATTAACATGCACCATTAATCAAATCTCAATTTTTTAATTTATTATTAATTAGAATAAATTTGTTCTATTAAAATAAATTTATTGAATATTTAATTAAAAACCTAGAGAAAAATATTACAATAGCTCTTTTAGTTACTTGGTAGTTATTTTCTACAGTAGTGATTTTATAACATTGACTCCTTCCATAAAAGCAAATTCCAAATTAATTACAAACGCAAATGACAACTCTAAATTCAACGATCTGATTTTTATCTTGAATCCTAACTCTCAAGGGGGAAATACCGGAAAGAACTGGGACGAAACTTATTCAAAAATAAAAGAATTTCTTCCTATTAAGCATCAAATTATTTTCACAAAAAAAGCAAATGATGGAACACTTTTGACACGAAAGTTGTTGAAAGAAGGATACAAAAATATAGTAGCGGTAGGAGGAGATGGTACAATTAATGAAATTGCAAACGGATTTTTTTATAATCGATCTAGTAGAAATAATTCTGTGACTAGTTCTAGTAGATTCAAACCTACATCTCATTTGAAGTCAGTTAATCCTGATGGTGTATTGCATATCATTCCATCTGGAAGTAGAAATGTACTTGCAGCGTCTTTACGATTACAGTATGAAGGGATTGACTCGTTTATGCATATAAATGAGATGAAAAAAAGTAAAATAGATGTAATAGGTGTTACAACAGCTGACAAAGATGATCCCACTTTAACTCGTAATAGAATAGTCTTAAATGCTGCAGAAATAGGTGTAGGAGCTGAAATAATCAATAGATCAAAAAAAGTTAGGGCTAAAGTAAAAAGTCGTCTTTTATCTACTGTGGCAGGTATAATTTCTACTGTACCTACATATGAGAGCAATTCATGCGAAATAATTTTAGATAATGACAAGACGATCTCTCCTAGTCTTACTATGGGTATAATTGCTAATGGCCAATTCTTGGGTGGAGGATTTAACGCAGCTCCAAAAGCTAGTATGTCCGATGGATTAATGGACCTAGTTATTCTGAAGGATTCAGGAAGTCTTAAGATGCTTGAAAAACTTGTCAATTTAAAAGGTGACGATAGTTATACTGAAGAAGATAACATACTCTATTACCAAGTATCACAAGTTACCATACTTCCAAAAGAAAGAAATATGACTGTTAGTCTAGATGGTGAACCAATAGGTATTCTCCCAGCTTCATTCAAGGTATACCATAATGCTTTATCTTTAAAAGCCAATATACAAGATTCGGTAAATAACAATGAAAATCAAAAATAGTCATTCTTGATCGATTTTGTTATTGAGTATGAATTTTTTCTTCCTCCTGTTTCTTTTTTTTGATAAAACTTACCTGACCGTTAATTTCCAAATAAGATAATTTAATTTCAGAGACATCGTCAGTACCACTCAGCCTCAAATATGATATAAATTCTTCACGTGAGATTCTAGCCTTTAATAGAGATTCATCTAAAATTTTACCATTTTCTACCAATAATATTGGTTTGGCAACTATCATTTTACTAAATCTTCTATACTTTGTAGTTAAATAATCATACATCTTGAATATTGCTATTGCTACAATGATAACGGCATAGCCTTGTGGTATGGAAATTTCAGTTAGATTTAACATAGGCTCACTAACTGCATTCCCTAATCCTAATATTATTATTAGTTCAATAGTACTTAATTGACCTAAGCCTTTATTTCCAAGCCATTTTATTACAAATACAATTAATAATGTAACAATTGTTGTTCTGAAAATTACTGCAAACATTGTTTTAAAATCTATATTAAATGCATTTTCTACAATTTGTGATACTACTAATTCTATGGACATATATATCTCACAACTAATTGTGTTAGTTATAACGCTATAGTAAGTAGACAGATTATTTGATTATCACAGTCGAAGCGCCGAGGGTGGGACTCGAACCTCGAAGCATTACTTCGGTGTTTATATTTTTTGACTAATTTTAATTATCATCAAATGATTTTCTTCAATTTTTCTAGATAATCTCTATTTTAATTTTGAGGAGTCACAAAAATTCGATTAATTATAATACTTAATTAAATTTAATCAATAGTATAGTTTTGATTTGTTATCATCTATATAAGAATTAATAACTAAAGCAATACTTTTTGAAAGTTTTCTTTTAACTTAAATTTTTAATTTTTTGGAAAATCAAAATATCTCAAGTTTGGAAAAGCAAATGCACCAGATACCTCAAAAATGATCGACATTATTCGTTTTCTAATAACAATAGAAATGAATTTTATGTGACGAATTCCACTTATGGAATTCATATAACTACTTTTAATGTTCAATATCATTATAAAGTATTAGTTGTTAAATAATGGTGAATTAGTCTAAAAATGCTGGAAACTCAATTTTATAACCTTATTGACGCTAGTGTTTATCTCGTTGCTGCTATAATTCCAGCTTACTTTATTTTAAAATCAAGAAACAGCATCAATAATGATAATAATCGTCTTAGAATATTAACCATAATACTTATTGGTTTTATTTTGCTGCAAATTTTCTATCATATAGTTGGAGCTCTTGGCTTTAGATTATTGGCAAAAGGATTCTTGGAACCATTATCGATGGCGGCATTGCTTTTGTTTGGAGTAATGTTTCTTATGACTACTCTGAAAACAAAAAACAAACAACAACAACAGCAACAGAAGGAGGAATTCAAGATATGATAAATATATTTGAAAATAACAGTACTGATAGTACTTATTTTTTACATTCTATGAGTGACATCACATTTATTCTGTCATTGATACCATTGATTATATTCGTATGGCTTGCAGTCAGATCCAAGAGTATTAAATCATTCCAATTTCAAATATCAATATTTATCGCAGTTTACATTTTCGGAGAAATAATAGAGAATAATAAAATTGCTATATTTTCAAATTTGCCACCAAATCTTGGATCGCAAATTCATGTTGGCTCTGCAATCTTTTTCACTATTATGATGTGGTTTAGATTCTATTATGCAGAAAAGAGAGGAAAAAAGATGATTGAAAGTGATATAGATAATGATAATAATAATAATAATAACAGTACTACCACTAGTAACAATAAATGAGCTGTTATTATTAATATTATTTCTGTGATCATCATTCTAATGAATAAAACCGTGCCATAGCCCTTTTTACAATGTCTAAATTCTGTTCAGCTTCTACAATTACATTATTGCTTTCATATTTGACATTTATAGATTTGAAAACACTAAAATATAAACTAAATTTCTTTCCTTCTGGTGTAATAACAATTTTGTCAACACTAACAAGTCCTTCGTTAATTAGCCAATTAGTTTTTCTATAGCATGTAGTATGTGCAATATTATTTTCTCTTGTAATATCAGCAATGGATTTAGAATGATACATAACCGAATCCAAGATTTTTGTCATTTCTTCATCAGCCAAAGCAGCTAGGATTGCTTTCTTTGCTCTTTGGCTTTCAACAATCATTATTTCTTGATTTCTTATTATCTAGCTTGTATTTAATATATTAAATGATTATAGACACAGTACTTATTCTGTTTTCTTTATTACGAAAGAATATTCATGCTAACAAAAAGATTGCGAAAGTTTACTGATTTGAAAATAAGATTTTTGTCTTAGTTAGACGAATTCCATTTGTGAAATTCAGAGATGGAATTTGTCTCCTTGTTTATATGAAAACTAGAATATAAAAGAGATGATGAAAATGAATCGAAAAAAAATAATAAATTCAAAACAACCACAGCTAATGGCTGTGGCATTCATAGCTGCATCCTTAGTAACAGCTATGATGATTGGCATCAACAATAGCCAAAACCTACAGAAAGCAATGGCAGAACAAGATTATCCACCTGGAACAAGCATAACAACAGAAACAGCAAATGAGTACAACAAGACTCCATCAGCAAATAGTAGTAGTAGTAGTATGAGTGGTGCAGTAATAAAAGCAGTTAACCCAGACCAAACAACCAACAAAGAATTCTGGATAAATACAGTTCATCTTGATGGACTTACAAACATAAATGCTGCTGTAAAATGTGATACTTGCCCTCAGAATACTCCATTACATCCAGCAGAGCAACCTCCTGTAAATTCGACAATACCAACTGGAGGAGGCTTTAGGATAACAGAACCCAATAAAGCAGGAGCTTGGGACTTTAGATCATTTACATTCTCGCCATCTCAAATAGTCGTTAACCAAGGCGATAAAGTCACTCTCCATTTTATAGGAGTACAAGGAGCACATCACGTTGTTACTGTAGATGGAATAGGAACTTTTGAACTAAAGAGAGGACAAATCAATACTGTTTCATTTGTAGCAAGCAATCCAGGAATGATAAACTACGTCTGCCATGTGCACTTGCCTAACATGGTTGGTCAAATATTGGTGCTACCTAAAGGAAATGTATGAACATGATAGAAACAGAAATTGCAAAAACAATAACCGATATTTGTAACTTAATGGAGATAACAAGTAACAAATATCTTCCAAAATTTTTCTTTAATAACAACAATTATTATTATCATTCATTTACAATTATATTTTCATTGTATCCAAGTTAGCAAGTTTGATTTGTCAGGGAGATCATATCTACATGAATAATATTTCTAAACCAGAATTTTTAACCTTACAAGATTTCGTGGATCCAAAACTTTATGGGGTTTATCGATTTTAATATTTTGATTTCATTTTTTTGATTTATCTAAATGTAATCTTTTTCTAAAAATTTATCTATTAAGATCCAAGAATTATCCTTGTAGTTTAAAATATTATCTGTAACAGTTACACTAATAACTATTGTTTTTAGTTTATATAAATTATTTAAATATTAATTAAAATATATTATATATGATAAACAATTTCGAAATTTGGTTACATCTATAATAAAAACTATTTTGTTTGACACCTTTCTCCAATATTTTTTTTATGGTTTTTCCAGTGTATTATGCATCCAATAAATTTATGTTCAGTACAACCACAAATAAAACACTGGTCAATTTTTTTTGAATCTTTTTTCAATACTAATTATAAAACTTAATATCTATATTAATTTATTA
>DATDKD010000180.1:0-6128 GCA_036520175.1 Nitrososphaeraceae archaeon | reverse complement strand
AATTAATCACTTATATAAAAATATGAAATATAGAAGTAGAACGGAAATAGTGAGTAATATATTGGACGCTGCAAATGGAGGAACAACTAAGACAAAAATTATGTATAAAGCGTTTATAAGTTATAACCAATTAAAGGAATATCTTTCTATTTTGATTGAGAACAATCTATTAGAATATATTGACGGAACTCACAAATTCAAAACTACAGAAAAAGGATTAAACTATCTTAAAATGCATAATGAAATTGGAGAATTATTACTAACTACAATTAAAATAACCAATTAATTTTATAAGCTAAAAATAGGTAACAACTGAAGACTATCCAAGAGCTGACGACGAATCAATAGTTATTTTAGTACTGCTATCAGTATTACATAACCTAATGATTACAAAACTTTTATTCATTTACTATTTGTCCAATATACTTATACAACATTTAATTCTTTGACTATTTGTCTAATTAGTAGTTGTTCTTGGTGTGATTGTAAAGTATTTTTTAAAACTCAATGGTTTTACTAGAATGTCCTCTTCCTCTATTCCTAATGAATCGACTACAGTATTATTTTACTTAAATGATGAGTTGTAGTAAATACAATTCTTTGATATGGCATTTTTTCTCTAGTTTTTAAAACCGAACTGCTTCATGTCATATTCGAAGCTACCAGAGTCCGTTTTAGATATTATGAATTTTATATCATAACTATAAAATTATCATAGTATAAGTTTTATCCTAAGAAAGATAATCTTATAATTTTTAACCTTCAAAATGACTAAATTATATTAAATCTTTATTTTGAATGAATTACATTGATAATAAATGTCAGAATATCCTTATGAAGGTAAGATTCACAGTGATGATAAAGTAAACTATAGTACTGTTTATTCATCTGATGGGATAAGAATCGGTAAGGTGGAAGCTGCATTTGCAGAATCTTTCATTGTAAAGAACGAAATGGAAAATAAAGAGGTTAAATATCAAATTCCAAGGTTAGACATTGTAAGTATAATTGATGGATCAATCACCATCAAACTAAAGAAAAGTGATATAGATCAAAATTATGAAACATCTTCTATTAATAAATTATAGAATGATCTTCGTAGATGCTGAAGGGTAATTACTTTTGAGATAATATTTATTATTATGTTTTTTTATTTTGACTAAATTTAAAAAAATTGGTATTATTGTATTCTAAGTATAAATTAGAAATCACTAGATGCTACCACTTATACAATAATAAACATCTTATACCAACAGAGAATTATATTAATTATATCTAAAAGATTTTAATTCTTAATATATTTGATGAGAAAATAAATAAATAAATAAATAATATGGCAAGGTAGAGAAAAATAACTACAATCTGAGATATTACAACTATTTCCATTTGAATAGCGTTTAAAATGCCAAATACATAAAGCAATAGAGATAGCAAATAGAATATAATTTAAAATTAGCATTGAGAAATGAAAACTTTATTATTTCATGCGATATTCAAATGTGATGATATAATAATATATGCAGAAAGGAAATTCCAATAATAATAACTTTTCAAATAAGAAAATATTCCAATATCCTGGTAGCACTATACATAACCCACCGTTCTTCTCATTTACTATAGATAATATGTTACTTAAAATAGAACCTGATCTCAATAATAGTATTCTTTCAAAATGTGAACAGATCCTTAAAGTTACTGCTATTCAAGATTTAAATGAAATTATCCTTAATGTTGCTGAATTAAAGATCCATAAAGTCTCATCATCTGCTATAAGTATAATAGATTTTCAAATCGTCCAAAAAGAGGACAAGTTAATTATAATATTAGGAGAGACCTTAAAAAAAGGAAATAAAATTGATTTATCAATCATATATTCTGCCGGTTATTATTATCTGAATGGATCTTTTTCTATTAATAAACCAAAAAATGGATTTCATTTTATTTCATCTACATTTGAAAAGAAATCTCAAGCAAAACAAGCCTGGACTCAAGGTCAGACATCAGAATCACGGTATTGGTTTCCTTGTCTAGATTACCCTAAAATGAAATTTCCAGTCAATTTACAAATTAAATCTCAAAAAGACTATACGGTAATTTCTAATGGTAAATTAATTTCAAAAAAAATAGATGATGAAAATAATACCATAACATGGGAATGGGAGGAAAAAAATCCCATTCCATCTTATCTTGTATCAGTTGTCATAGGAAAATTTGCAGAAATAGAGAGCAAATTTCATACTACTCCTTTATATTTTTATTGGCCAATTGAAATACCAAAAGAAGATGCAATATTAACTTTTTCAGAGACACCACAAATATTAGAGTTCTTTGAGAATTACTTTGGTATTAAATATCCTTATGAAAAATATGCCCAGGTTGCAGTAGATGAATTTGAATTTGGTGGCATGGAAAATAATAGTTGTACTACTCTAACAAGAAATATTTTACATGATAAAAAAACTGCAATTGACTATAATCATGATCTTTTTCTCATTTCTCATGAAATTGCTCATCAATGGTATGGCAATTTGGTAACATGTAATGAATGGTCACATATATGGCTTAATGAGGGATTTGCTACATATTGTGAATTACTTTATTGGGAAAAAAGTAGAGGAACCAATGAATTTTACTTAAACTTACTAAAATATGCAGACAAGTATTTTGAAGAAGTAGATAAATTTTATAAAAGATCAGTTGTAACGAAAGTCTATAAGCACCCAGATGAATTATTTGACGCTCACTCCTATGAGAAAGGAGGATGTATTTTACATATGATACGCAATCATATAGGAGAAGATTTATTTAAAAAATGTTTAAAGGTCTATATTGAAGAATATAATGGCAAGACTGTAGAAACAGATAATTTTCAAAAAATAATTGAAGAAACATCAGGCAAAAGTATGCATACTTTTTTTGATCAATGGATTTATAGAAAAGGACATCCCGAACTTGATGTAGAGATTTTCCTCGAACATAGCAATAATGAGGATGACAATGAAAATAAGATTACCCGATTAAAGGTGAAAATCATACAATCTCAATTAAATGATGTTACTGATACTTCCAACCTATTTGAATTTCCGTTAGAAATAAGATTGATATCATCTAATCATAAAGGTGAGATAGATGAGCATATAAATACAATTTTAATCAATAAGAAAATAACAGAATATATTTTTCATATGCAAAAAAATAGCACAATAGAATGGGTATCAATAGATCCACAATATAAAATCCTTAAAAAAGTAAAATCCATTAAGGTTGTAGATGAGACAAAAGAAATTCAAATAAAAGACTTACTTAAAAAACAACTACATAATGGAAAGACAATAATTGAGAGAATAGAGGCAGCACGTCTGCTTAAGAATTTCTATTCAAAAGATATAGTCTCTGATTTAAAAGAAGTAATTATTAAAGATAATTTTTATGGAGTATCGGTAGAAGCTGCTAATACTATAGGTTCATTTTTCGATAAAAATGATTTTGTAAAATCAGATAGGGCATACCAAATTTTGAAAATGTTTCTATTGGATAATAAACTATTTAATAAATTACATTCTGAAATTAAGCAATCGATAATAAAAAATATTGGGAAATTTGAAAGAGAAGAATCAATTAATTTACTTGAGCCTTTTATAAATGACGAAAATTATGAAGAAAGTGATTTTGTAAAATCAGCAGCAGCTAACGCAATAGGAAAAAGTAGCATGAATTTATCGTCAAAAATAAAGATGCAAAGGATAATTCCTTCGCTTATGAAGCTAATTAATCACGATAATACTTTTCAAAATATTGTAGCTACAGGAGCAATTAATGGTTTAAAAGAATTATCAAATGACATTAATAAAAATATTGTTACAGATATAGCAGATTTTTTAGTTAATAATACCGAATACTATAATGAATATTTTATAAGATCTACAGCTACTTCTGCGTTGGGTAAATTTTTGTATCTAAAAAATACTAACAAAAATTCAAATAATTTTAATCAAAAGGTATTTGATCAGCTTTTAAAGTTATTGAAAGATAGACGGCGAAAGATTAAAATAAATGCATGCACTGCATTGGCTGATGATAATTCTAAATTCAGCACTACAATAGATCCTAAAATAATTCAAGTTATAAATGCATTAATTGATGTTGCTCAATATGATATAGATGGTTTTGTAAGAAGGCGTGCTGAAATAAGTCTTAATATTATAAGAGAGCGAATAAACGAATGGTCGGCTAAACCACAGGAATTAGCTATTAAGATTAGAGAAACAAGAAATGAAAAAGGAGAAAATAATTAGATAATCTATTTTGACTAGTAGATAATACAAAATAGTTAAATTCTTATTATCTGATTTGTTTTTACATAAATTTATTATTTAGAATTATCTCACACCCTATGATATTTTAATCATCAAAAACTTAGTTTATTTTATTATGTTACAGAACCATGAGGTGAGAATTTGAAGATCCTAAACTCTCTCATTTTGCTAATAAATCAATTAAAATTCTATAACTATTAAAGCAATAAATATATTAATTTATATACATAAAATTTTTTATTTATTCCTCTATTAAAATAAGTACTATCGCATAATAAGAATATTTAAAAATAGTAGTCTTTAATCTATTATCAAAATTATCAGAATTATTATTAACTTCACGGTTATCATAATTTTTCTGGATTTCTATTTGTTTGTCTAATACTTCCATTATAGATACATCAAAGATGTTTCCAACATTGTATTGTTTTGTAAACTCATTTATTTTATCCAATAATTCTGGAACTGTTTTTCCATGTAAATAAAACCTTTTGTGATATTGCTTCATGTTCTTTAAAGTTAATTTTTGCCTTTTGAATATTATAAATTATATTAGAACTACAAAAGGTATCTAATAAATTTGACTACTTCTATTTCAGTTATCCTTTAACTTTAATTCCTTTTTAATCTTATTGGGATTAACAAAATTATTAAGATATTATCTTTGGTCACTATTAGGATAAGGATATTCCATTTGGCGAGCAGTAGCCTGTCCAACTTCAGTGCCGAAAACGTGACTTACAATACGAAGAGCTAAATCTATTCCAGCCGAAACACCTGCAGATGTAAATATGGGTTCAGTCAAAGTAAATCTGACATTTTTAAGAATTCGTGCTTTTGGTGCAGATTCTTGCAGAAAGTCAAAAGCTCTCCAATGAGTAGTTGCATCTCGTCCATCTAATAAGCCTGCTTTTCCAAGAAGACTAGATCCAGTACAAACGGAGGCAATCAATCTATTATTAGTAAATTGATTACCAATCCACTTTACAAGAATTTTATTTTTTGATTCTTTACGTGTACCCCATCCGCCAGGTACTACCAATAAATCTAATTCTGGACATTCACTAATTGTCACGTCAGGAGTTAAACGTAGACCACCAATTGCTGTAATTTGTTTATTTGTTTCAGATATCAAATATACTTTAAATGGTGATGATTGCTGTAGTCGTTGCTCATCATTTAAACGAGTTACAGCAAATACCTCAAAAGGTCCAGCAACATCTAAGATCTCTACATCATCAAAAATAAGGATTCCCACAATTAATGGAATTTTTTTATTCATTGTAAAGAATATACAAAATATCTTTTTTAAATTTCCTTTAGAATTTTAAAAAATGAAAATATTTAATCTATGATAAATATATTATATTACTCTACCACCAACATTTTCTAATTTGGATTTAAAAGATTAACTCGTTTTGGAGATTACAATATAAATTTAAAATAATACAAGAGGTTTAAGATGATAACATTAGTAAATTACAATTAGATTATTTTCTGTGGTACAATTTTTTTATAACAGCTATAAAAATACCAAAAAGATCAAAACTAAGAGTTAAGTTAAGTTAAGTTACCTGTGGTGAATGAAAACCATATTTATTCATAATTTCTTTAACCTCTTTGTCACTTACTTGATCAAAGTGTTCATAGAACTGACCTACTGCAGCGAAATCATATGGAGTAAAAATAACAATTACTTTATCTGCAATTTGATTCAGTTTTTCTAATATACTGCTTTCTAATGGTGCTACAGGTACAGCAACAATCAATCTTTTACAATAATGTTTTTCTTTTAACCATTTAACAGCAGCA
>DATDKD010000179.1:0-10647 GCA_036520175.1 Nitrososphaeraceae archaeon | reverse complement strand
AATACTCTAGAAGATTTAGATGAACATCAAAAATCAGAAGAAGAAGATAAAATGTTAAGACATAAAGGATTTTCAGATGGTTAATCTGTATAATCCTTTAAGTATTAATAATTATTATATTAAGCAAATTTTATTTTTAAGTGAGATCACGACGACATTTCTTTCTTAAGAAGACAAAAAGGTTGAATATCGTAGCTTATGGGAAAATTATGTATAGAATATCTCTGTTTGTAAATTAACAAAAAAAATTTTTAGTAGATACAAAACTTAAATTCAGGAAATTTTAATTCATAAAAACATAACATAATATGCTAACTACTAATCCGGAGAATGGGTATTAACACCGTGCATGGACATTCTTGGAATAGTGTGGATATCCAAAATAACCTTGAATTTTATTTTATTATAATTTGTTGTAAATCATTCTATAGAGTTATTCTATAACAAATAAAATGGTTACATTTGTTATATTATATAGATTTGGATTATAATATTAGCATTTTTACTATTGGTAATCTCCTTATGTAATTTTAAATTTCATTTAATAAAATTATGAAAATATAGAAAAAGAAGTTATCTCATTCTATATATATCATCATTTGGGTTTTGTCTATCTTTAGGTCTTTCCATATGAAGATGTGATTTTACATGTTCATAGCAGTAATAAGTTGAACATTTATGACATTGATTTGTTGGCTTATTCGGACAGCCAGCAATTGCACAAACTGGTCCTTGCATGGAATTTCTTCTCCAGTCGTTAAGATCTATTACCGAACCCATACAACTATTATTTATAGCACATAGATATTTAACTTTAGGTGAAAATATATTCAATATTACTTAATTCTTCCATCCATTAACTATCTTCTACCTTAGAATAGAGTATTTAGTTAAATTATCACGAATTACAAATTGTATCAAAATCAATACTATTCTGCGGTTGCACACTCATGAATAAGTGTATTAGTTACGAAAAACCTAATCCAAAGTAAAATTTACTCAACATCAATCACAATATTATACGATTACTAATCCGGAGAATGGGTATTAACACCTTGCATGGACATTCTCCAATTAGTATATGTGGATTTAATCCAAAACAATATTTGGATTTTATTTATTATAGTTTGCTAAAACCTATTCTCTATTTTATTTCTAATAAAGAGATATGAGATTTTATATTATCATTATTACATTTTGTAAAAGAAGGGTTCAAATTACAACATTTTTCCCTATTCTTATTACTAATAAAAATCAGTAAAGGAATAATACAATAATGATTCTCTATCTAAAATAGATATAATATGTTACTTAATGATTATTAGTATTCTAAATATAATTAAAAAGTTATTTACAAATATGGACAAATCAGCAACTACTATCATAAGCTTTAGTTCTGTTTTTGTTTTATTTTTATATTTTGGTTTAACGATAGAAGAACAAGAAAACAACACAAATAGTATTTTAAATCACATAGAGATCTTTGCTCAAGAAGAGAATAATCCACCAGTCGTTAAACTCCCAAAGATAATAGAGTTTACAGGTATTAATTATACAGATGTCATAAATAGCCGCGAGATTAATCCAAATAGTTTTACAGTATCTATATGGTTTAATACAGCAATGAATGTCACTAGAGAAATAGATAATGCTTTTTTACTAAATAAAGGGGGATTTGGAAGTGATAGGCCAGGATTTAATCTTAACTATGGAATATGGCTTAACAATAGAGAAAAAGTTTCAGGTGGATTTGAGACCGCAGTTGGAAATGATTATTTTGTTACTTCTCAAGGGTCTTACGCGGATGGAATATGGCATAATACAATTCTAACGTTTGATGATGTGCCAAACCTGTTAAAGTTATATATAGACGGTGTAGAGGTTGCAACCAACACGCCAAATATAGGAACAACACCTGATAATACTGGAAAACAACCCATCACATTGGGAGCAAATTCTCTAGTTGAAAAGGGAATAATAAATAGAAATTATACAGGACAATTAAATGATATACAAGTATGGGATTATGCTTTTACTAAAGAACAAGTAGCAAACTTGTTTAATACAGAATCAAAGATACTTAGATAAATACAGCATTTAAAATAAACAGTCTCTTAAATATAGGAGGCACGTTAGTATCTACTGGAGCCACAACGGGATATGATTCAAAATTAGACCTGAGATATCTTTTCTTTAGGGGATTAAATCTTATCGGAGCTACTCAAGGAACCCGTGCAGGATTAGAAGAGATAATTAAATGGACAAGTAAAGGAAAAATAAAAGCAATAATAAATACAGTTTATCCTTTTGAAAATATGGTAATGGGTCATATAAAAATGATGGAATCGCAATTGTTTGGAAAGCTGGTTACCACTCCACAAAAACTATAATTTCACATATTCTAAATTTTTTATTAAATAATGGTCTATCTAACATTTAATGTAATAAAATTGAATTGATAATTAGAATCATTTACAAAAAATCAAACGTAAAGTGAAACAAACATTTTTTCTATGAAGTAAAGAAGAATACTATGATAAACATTAGAATTTAAATAATAAAAATATATAAAGAGAATATTCTATTAGTGAGGCGACTTTTAATTAAATTTATTTTCTATATGTGCCATAACAATTCATGTTCTTTTTTTTCTTCTTCACTAGAAAGTTCTTTATTACAATATGTGCATTTATAAAAAGGAATTAGTTTGATGGATTGAAGTCCATCTCCACTAATTTTTTGATATCTATTTTTTTTATAATTTTCTATTACTTCTCTCAAGGTATAATCCCATCCATGTTGTAGGTCTTTGATATTATCCGTTTCTGCAATTGGATGTATGTATTTCTCATTATGGTTCGTTGATGCTATAAATTGTGCATTATCTTTTTTTAGGTCTGAATCAAATAATAAACATATAGCATACTCGTTTGCTTTATCATTAGTCCAAAGTTGAATTTTTTTATGAATAATATTCTTTTTATTAGCGATTTTGTTAACACCATCGAGATGAATTTTTAAATTTTTTAATTTTTCTTTATTAACAATATCGTCAAAATTGGGTGATGACAATTTTACTATAGTATACAATATTAACAATTTTATTTAATCCTATTTAAATTCAAATCAAAAAAAGATGTAGGTTATAGCTGTAATATAGCAAAAGAAGATTCTGAGTTCATCTTTAGTCATTCTTTGAATTAGTATTATTAATTAGAGAATGATTAGTGTTTCTACAATTATTTTTTTATTTCATCAAGTGGTAACTTTGATATTTTGTCCAATACGTATTCGCTTATTTTTAAGCCTTGTTCAGAGGTTATAGTTTTTCCTGTGTAAAGATATGAAGAGACGAGAAATTTTTCTAGTACAGTACACCATACGGCTCCTAAAACAAAATCTCGCATATTAGTGACTCCGGTACGTTCTTTGATTTTTTCGTGTTGTACCTTAGAGATATTTTCTATTACCGGTAAACATGAAATAACATTTTGTATTATCTTATCTAATAATATTTTGGTAAATTCATCATCCTCTAATACCATAATAAAATCATCATTAGTTTAACATATTAATAGTATCTTATAATCATATTATAAGATAGATATCATTTTCAAAATTAAAAATATCTAATTTTAATTTATTTTCTTGTGTGTTTCAATTGGAGCAGTTCCATACTTGTATGTAATCTGTAATTTATCACCGAGATCATAGTTACAATTAGAAATTCCTCTAGGATGATCTTGACTGTTAACAACACATTCCCCATCACTTTTACTGATTATTGTAACTTGTTCGGTAATTGATTCACGGAATAGATTTTGTATCGGAAAAATAAATAAAGCAAATACCATAAAAATTCCTACTATACTAATTCCAAATATCAGGGCTAAGTGCCTATTTGAGATACCTTGATTTTCTCCAGTATCCATCTCATATCCATAACTCATAATAGTATTTAATTTAATTAGCCTATAAAGTATATTATAAAATTATAGATAGTGCCTAACGAAATTAAGTACTGCACTTAATAAATAATTAAAAGGAAGATGAAGATGGAAGATTAACTAAAATAAAAGGCTTGTTTTTTACTAAATTATTTTTAATATTATGGTTCTAGTCTAAAAGTAATCATTATGTTAATTCTTAAAATATAATAATATGATAACTTACTCTTCACAATTTCTACAAACTCCCATGTCTACCATAACCATTATTAATTAATTAATTAATTGAAATTATTTTACAAGTTAGGCAATTATTGTTATTTATTAACCACCTATTTATTCTAACCTTCTACTAATTTCCATTCAAAATTTCTGATATTGTAGTTTATGTTTTTCAAAGTGACATTTTTCTGAACAATAATAGTCATTGCATATACGACAGAAAATAAGGTAATCCTGACTCTTCCTGCCACAATTAGCACAACAACTAGACATATCCATATACTATAATACGTTATTGTAATATGTAAATTTGTCTATGAATAGAATATTAATTCTAAGTAAACATTCACATTGATGAGAGACCTATTGGGTTATAACTTTTTCATATAATATCAAATTTTGAAACAAGTTTATCTTTTTAATTGTTGGTAAACCAATTATACGTCTCTGGATCTATTGTGCCTACAAGTATTTCATTAATTGTTATTAGGAATGGATATAATATTAAAGTCTGTTTTAGCCATTTACTTTCATTTAATTTAAGATGTTTAATTTTTCTTAATATCTTAATCTAATGATATTCTTTGGCATATATAATGAACAGATAAATTATCTTTCTTTTTGATAACGATATTGACAAGTATAATTACCCTATTTTAAAATCTATTGTCCTAATTCAGATTAAATCATCTATTATCACTTTATACTGTCATTCTCCGTTTAATGTGTAACTTATTCCAAGATTGACAAGAGCCAAACTACTCCATTAACTCATAAAACTCATAAGCTTAAAACCTACGAAGCAGAAATAAAATCATGAATAAGCTTGAAGGAAAAGTCGCAGTCATTACAGGCGGAAATAGTGGTATAGGCCTTGCCACGGCAAAGCGTTTCGTAGCTGAGGGTGCATATGTTTTCGTCACTGGTCGACGACAAAATGAACTTGATACAGCTGTATCAGAGATCGGTCAAAATGTCACCGATGTTCAGGGTGATGTCTCAAATCTTGTAGATCTTGATCGGTTGTACTCTATTGTAAAGCAACAAAGAGGGCACATCGACATTCTGTTCGCCAATGCCGGCCTCGGAGAATTTGCCACATTAGGTCAGATTTCTGAAGCACACTTTGACAAAACATTCGCTGTCAACGTCAAAGGACTTCTCTTCACCGTGCAAAAAGCGGTTCCGTTGTTTAAGGATGGTGGTTCGATCATTCTAAATTCATCGATCGCTGCATCCAAAGGAGTTGAGGGCTTTAGTGTTTACAGCGCCAGCAAGGCCGCCGTACGTTCGTTCGCTCGAACATGGACAGTCGATCTGAGACATAGCAAGATCCGCGTGAACGCTGTCAGTCCTGGTCCGATCGACACACAGGCATTGAGTGACTTGATGCAGAATGAGGAACAGAGCAGACAACTCAAAAAGGACCTTGTCAGCACTGTGCCGCTGAGACGAATGGGCACTCCTGATGAAGTTGCAAAAGTCGTCACGTTTCTGGCGTCGGATGAGAGCAGTTATGTTACTGGTATTGAACTGTTCGTCGATGGAGGAGCGGCACAAATCTAATATCTTTGACTCTGTCTTTTTTCTATGTTATTATTAATCTAATAGTTTCAGTAAAAGATTTAAAATTATCGACTAAATATGTTTCCAAGGTAAAGAGAATTAAATTGCATAATCTAATTCAGGAAATTATATTATTGAAGAGCCCACTATAACCGTTATTAGTAAAAGTGAAATTACTCACTCTACTTAGTATAAAGATTCAAATCACACTACTCATTTGTCTTAGTTCTTTTTTTTATATTTTATCAGAAATAACAGACGAAGATTTGAAATAATTTACCAAATAACTAAATACTTTGGCTAGCTAAATCCTAATTTATTTTTGCAATTTTTACAAAAGATTCTGTTTTTGAAATCAGTATCATACAGCGAATTACTAAAGTGCATAACACATCTTTTATTATTACAATGAAACAAACCAAAAGAATGTCCTAATTCGTGGACTGCTTCTTTTGTAACTCTATCATAAAATACCAATTCATTAGGAGCAAGATTATAAAACTCTGGCTTTAATCTAGCAAGATATATTGCCGCAACACGTCCTCCTAAATGGGCTTCACCGAATATAAAATTTAGTTCTCCAGAATATGCATCCATATCGCAAATAACTAGAACCTTCATTCCTTTTGTTGGTTTCATTTTTTCTAAAATATAATGCAATAAGACTGGTGATTTAAGTTGGTTTCTTTGTCTATTAATGAAGTTTTGAATACCGACTTTTAATGTTGGAGCAATGGTAACATTAACGTTATTGAATTCTGTGGATAGAGAATCAAATAATAAATTTAAAATATCATTACTGATATCTTTTTCGATAGGTTGTATAATAATTTCCATATATATATTATAATTATAATTGAAGTTTAAAAAATATTTTATACACTCTCATAGGCTTAAAGAATTTAAACACCTAATTTTTACAAAAAGAAATAGTATGGAGAATATTATTCAGTTTTTTTATAGGTATCTTGTTTTAAAAAATTTTAATATAAAAAATAGGATATTATAACTAACAATTTGATATACAATAAGAAATCAATTTTAATTTCATTATTTTTAATACTTCCTTTACAAATATCTTTTGCACAAATAAATAATACTTCAAATCACAAATTGGATAATACTACTACTGTTGTTACAATTGAGGATTCAATTGTAGGAGAAAAATTAGAACAAGTTCAAAATCAAAATCAATCTAATACTGCTGGAAAGATTATAGAAGAACTAGTTTCAGAAGAAGAACCAAAGAAAGAGTAGGAGCCAAATAAGTTATAAGTTCTAAAAAAATATTGGTTAATTTATTTATTATTATGATCGTAATCTTTTATTTAACAAAATATTTTGAATGTTATATATTCACTCGCCATTACTTTTTCTAAATATTAAAAAAATTTATCGAGTTTTGTTAAAATTGATTGTAATGATTTTATTGTTGAAATTTTGTTCACTGATAATTAATTTATCTATTATTAAGAGCATTCTGATAGTATAAAATCTGTATAAATATAAGTTTCTTTGATATTATCTAAAAGATAGGGTTGGCTAAGACTTTTCAATCTTCTTTTATAAATCATGGGGTAATATTCTTTGTTTGTTTCCGATTCGGAAAGTAATAATCATGACTATTAAAACAACATATTCATATTACAAAAGTATCTCATACGAAGTTTCCGAAATGGAAAATAAAGTCAAAAAATAATTCCGTAGAATATATTATTACAAATGATGTAGTATAATTATGAATCAATTAAAAAATATAGATTTCTTTGAGCTAGATAGAGTATTAGAGGATGTTGCAAAGACATATGCTGCACCTTCCGCTACAGTATGGTTTAAGGTAACCAATAATGGCAAACCTTCGCAACAAGAATATCACGAAAAGGTTGTTGAATTTATCAAGAAATTTGAAAATTTGCTAATCTCTTGTTTTCCTGATGATAAAGATTCAGATTACTTGAAAGAGTATATTTCAAAAAATATAACATCTGGAATCTCTTCAGTTAATGCAGGAAATAACAAAGAAGTAGAAAGAAGGTATCGGTATTATGTCGATTACAATTAACAACAGGTAAAGATGAATAAAGAAATGGCTTTAAATTTATATAAACTTGCATTTCCTGGGATATTAGCATTATTAGCAGTTGGAACAGTAGGCTTTCTACTCGCATTTAGTTATTATCCTGAAAAACATGTAAATGTAGATATTGATGGAAAATGTTATGAATTATTGGATACAGCAAACGAAAAGCATAAAATTCTTAGAGCTGAAAATGAAATTAATGTCAAACAGATGCAATTAAGCATGATTGAATACAGTGATACAAGTTTACCAATAGTTTTTAGCGGATTTAAAGATAGTGTAGATGATTTCATAAAACAGTATAATATTAGAAACATAATATCAACACAAAAAGTTTCGGGCAATCCAGCATTTGATAAATATATAATAAAAGCAACATTATCAAAGAATGAACTTCAAAAAATAGTAAATGATCTGAAATTAAGTGACTTTTATCCGACATTATCAGTAAAAGGAAGTGTTGGGTTGGGACCAAATAAGTATATTAGTAATGAAGAAGGAAAGGTAATTTCAGAAGAATCAAAAGATTTTATGCAGAATGGTATCAAAAATATTGTTGAATCTAATGCTGGAATAAAATTAGCTGAATGTCGTAATATTTAGAGTAAAGGATAATAATAACTAATTTTTATTTCTAAAATCAAATAAACAAACTTTATATTTTATTCAATTGAAAATTGAACTCATTATATGACAATAAATTTAAAATCAAACTTTCCATATCAATTTTCTACGGAACCAGAATCGTATACTTCAGAAGGAAAATAAACTCTGCTAGTACGGCATCTCCAACATATTTTATACCTCTCACTTAAAATTTCAAGCTGCAATAGACATTTCTTTACTAATTACAAATTATTTTATTTCGAGGTATTCTTGAGCATCAAAATGTGTAGATAATTCTATTGATACCTTGTCTGAGAAAACTCCCAGTAGTTCAAAATCACCTATATTGAGTCTTTTTTTGCTAAACATAGCAAGAACTCCTATTATTTTTCCATTATGTTTTAAAGGATAACCAGCAAAAGATTCAAGTTTTTCTTTTTTCGCCCATTCAGGATATTTTATTCGTGGATCATTTACCACATCATTCGTAATAATCGGCTTACCACTTTTAGCTATATAACCAATTTTCAAAGAATCAATAGATATGCTTGAGAATTCTCCGCTGATATTTTTATATTTTCCAGCACTAAACTTTAAAATTAAATGTTGTTCATCTTTATCCAATAACCATATCCTTGCAAATTTTGCATCAAAAAACTTTACTAGTCCATCTACAATCAACTGTAGCTTATCTTGTAAAAATTGTGTTTTTGCAACAGCTTCAAGAATTTTATAGACAAGTATTTTTCTTTCAGTAAGTTTATTATCATTAAGAAAAGAATAGGGGGATAGTTTGAATGTCTTGGTTTCATAAGAACGATAATCCATAATAATTTCTGCAAATCTTTGTAAGAAATTACTGCTTTCAAGTTCGTATTGTTCTATTGTATCAAAGACAAAATGAAAAATCCAGTCATAGTCTCCGCTAGATTTTGCGGAAAAAACACAAAATGGTGCGTCTTTTGAATAATTAATTAATCCATTAATTAAATTAGTTGAAAGTGGTGTATATTTGAATTTTAATAAAATAGTACGATTTACTTTTTGTGATACTAATTCAGGATTAAGAATAACACAATATCCTAATATCACATTTCTCTTCTCTAACCTTTTCAATCTCTGTCTTATTGCTCGATCCGTTATTTTGTAATCCATTTCATGAAGAATATGCGCTATCTGATAAGCAGAAATTCGAGCATTTTTTCCTAGTTCATGAAGGATAACTTTATCAATTTCATCTAGCAAGTAAATCTATAGTTATTCTATTTTTTGCTTATACAAATATTCCGATTCGGAAATAGTCATAGTACTTGTAAAACTATTACAATATTTTTTTCCACTTTGGAATTAATTTTCAACAAAGAATTTCTGTAAGTCATATTTGTAAATAAAATGAAAAAAATCTTATTAATTGAAATTTTTTAAATAAAAAAAGAATTTTTCTTATAATTAGTTGATACCACTTTATTGTAGAGTCCAAATCATACTGACCGTGTCATGTATAGGAGTTCATATATTAGCTTTTGTTATTTTATAGATGTCATCATCATGTTGAGTCAAGATTCAACTATAGTAAATAACAAGATTAGTATTGTTCCCAACAAAGAAAATTCTGTTATAATATATTATTCTATAACTATATGAAAGAGAAAGGCTCTTCTGATAACCATCAGATAACAGCGTAAAAGTAGTTATCAATTTTGCTAATTTTCTTGGACCTGATATTACATTTTATAATATAGGTAAAAGAGAACAGATAACGTCATTTCTAAATACAAAAATAAAAAGTTCTGATATTGACCCTGATAAAAAATGGATTACTACATGGAATCATTTTCTAAATAGAATTAAATTGTTTATGAGATGGTTATATAATTACCATTATAGATTAAAACAAAACAATATTGAAAATAATTATAGTGAGGATATTAACGATAACAATAATGAATGGATTACACCAGAATTCTGTAAAATCAAACCAAAACAAACCAAACGAATAAGCCCTTATTTAGAAAGTGAAATTTGGGAAAAAGATGAACTTTTAACTATAATAAAATATGAACCATACAAGAGGAATAAAGCAATTTTAGCATTAATGTGGGACCTTGATGCTAGGCCACATGAAATAACCCTACTAAAGATAAAACATATTAGGTTAAAAGAAAGATATGGAGAAGGAGAAATTCCACATGAAGCAAAGACAGGAACAGGTCCTATACTACTTAC
>DATDKD010000178.1:0-19963 GCA_036520175.1 Nitrososphaeraceae archaeon | reverse complement strand
AACTTTTTTGATGCATTAAAGGATAGTGGATTATTAGGACTTATACCTAAAAGTAATGGACATATCTATACATCCAATATTTTTCTGATTCAACTTCCAAATAAAGAACGCATTTCCAAAGCCGTAGATATAATCAAGTCAAATTTAAAATATTCTAAGAACAATAATGAAAAAACAATCTAAAAGCAAAAAAAAACGTTACGAAGATGCTAATTTAGAAGGAACACAAGATAGTGTTAATTCTTCACCTATTCCCAAAGAAATTGATACTCACTATAAATTATATGGAAAACATGTATGGGACATTCAATTCTTCGAAAAATGCGAAATTTGTAATTCTCATTTCGATGAATTTGGGTTCTGTGCATGTGGGAGTGGTAGGAGTTAAACTGATCCTTTCACTATAAACAATGCGACGACCGGGATTTGAACCCGGGTTACCAGATTGGCAATCTGATGTCCTAGACCAAACTGGACGATCGTCGCCCATACGATTTCAGTTACGTTGGTTATTTAGCCTTTTTTATTTGGAAAGAAATTGCTTTGAGTAAGATCTATTTTTTGCGTATATTTAGAGTATTTGTTTCAATTTTTATATAAAATTAATGTTAATAGTTTCTTCTCATTAAGTAATCAATATTTACTTCTTAGGTTAGTTAGATGAAAATATATTAATTTAATCTTTTCATGAGTATATTTTTAGAAACTATATAATATATGGTATTTATTATCAAATTAAAATTAACTAGAAAATGTTCTTCTTATAAGATTTATGTCTAAATCTAATAAAATTGATGAAATACAAATTATTTTAAATATATATACATAGTATAATTTTAATTTTTTTTATAGTAACATAATTATTCATAATTATTTATATGATCTCTCACTCTTCTTTATGGGGAAAGGCTTTTGGATATTGATTTACCTCACACAACTTTGAAAGTAATAATTCAATAATACAAGGGAAGAGATTTACAATAAAGTATCAGTCTGAATCTTTATTTATTACATAGATCAATTTTTTTGAATAACTAGAATCAAAGTTGAAAATCCTCTCTTTTCAAAGACAACGTTGTCTTTGATCTCCTCTACTATTACAGTAGCAGAAATAATGTCATTATTGAGACAATTTTTAGCATCAATTATTATATAATCATCTAAAATATCTGCAGATTCCAAGCTTGATTTGTTAAATGAATAATTAACAGATGAGGAAGAGTTTAATAAAATTAAATTAGACTTGTCATAACTACCTATTCTAACTCCTTTTCCATAATTTGGAATAGCTTTTATGTTTAATCTTATTTCCCTTCCAGCAGGATTGTAGGTATATCTTGTCAAATTATTTACAAGAATTGAAAATTGAAATGGATAGCCTGCTGTATATTCCGCCATTTTAGAAATGCCATCATTCATAATAATATCTATTTTTTTTATAGTGTCCCCAAATTTGTCAATAATATGACTTGATTTAATAACTGTATCGTTAATTTTTTGTTTCCTCATTTTCATTTCTTCCGGAGTAAGGTTGTATCTATCGACCCAATTCAGATAATCTAACGAAAGATCTTTAATAAACTCAGAACATGTATTCTGATAATTGTTTATATTTTCTTTTTCAGAATTGATATTTTTAATAGACATAATTTAGTTATATATCTAAAAAGTATAAGAGAATATAAATAGATATAGCATTATGTGATAATTTATGATGTTTAGCAAAATTCTTGAAGATTTAAAAATGAACTTTAATACAAATAGAAATTTCTTTATGAAATATTCAAATAGTAATCCAAATATGATATATTCAAAAATAAACGAAATAGCACAATTTGTTGGTGCACGATATGGGATAGATTTAAAGTTGCATTTTCCCGATCCTAGCAAAATCTATGTATTAGATTCTTATGGAAGCGAAAATATTGGAATTGTTGTTGATAGATTTAAAAAAAACTTTTCCATATCACGAGAACTAGTAAAATCAAAAGCGATAGAAACTATACCTGGTGCATCAGTTTCAGATGCTTATATGTATGAAGGAAAGGAAGGAGTTCGCATATCCTTTGAGAAGGGACGATTAGAGTTATTGCCAGGGTCAATACATATTTGGAGTAGGATAGATAAAGATGTTGAAAACTATGTTAATTGGATATTGACGAATGTATTAGTTAAACATTAAACTCAATTATTCTATTCTTATTTAATGTGTCTATTTAAATTGATTATATCATATTTATAATTTAATTTGTCTTCTTCATTGTATATCTCAGCTTTCACAGGCAATGGCAAATTCTTTGAAATCCAAATATTGCTGTTAAGATCTTTTATTTTGTAACTCAAAACAAATGTTTCCAATTCTCCTACTTTTGACTGCAAATATTCTTTTGACGTGATTTTGATGGGTATATTTTTTATTCCAGTATTAATAGAGTCCCATTTTGCACCTATTACTAGATATTTTGGCTCTCTTGTGATGTCTTTTATTTGTAATATTGATGATTCCACAATATCTATATATTTTTGATTTTTTACTGGCTTCTCTTTTATGATCAGATTGGATTTTGATAACTGAGAATAAATTTTTGCTGATGTACTTTCATTAGATATAGTAAATTCAGTATTCCAATAATTTTGATTATTTCGAAAGAGTATATTTATCAAATAGTTATCTACGCTCTTGTTTCTATTTTGTATCGTCAAATTATACAAGAATTCGTCACCATCATGAATTTTACTTCCAGCTGACCATAGGTCTTCCTCCTCAGGTATTGTAATTGATCTTGCAGGATTATCAAATCCGCCATTTGAAGCAATTATAGCAATATTTATGATGATAGAAAGAATCACTAGTGACCCAAAGACCAGAATGACACGTTTCTTACTAGACAAACTTTTTCTTCAAACAAAACAAATTATTCTTAAATATTTGACCTAAAAAAAGAGGGGGGAGTTAATATCTATTTAACGGGAATTTGAAATTCTACTTGTTCAGTAAAGATTCCTGTGTCTATACCTTTTACACTCGTCACTTTAATTTTAACAGTTACCATACCAGGCTTTTCAAATGTTATATTATGAGATTTCGTTCCCTCACTTGCTACCTGGTTTTTCAAATCTGTTATTATAGTATTGTTTGAATTCATTATTATCAAGTCGTAGGTAGCTTGACTAGCAGGAAATTGGTCTTTGTCTGCTATGTCTACAGTAAATGTAGTTTCATTGCCTGCAGTTATCACAGGTGGTTTCCAATCCAACGAAACAAAGAAGTCTCCCCTAGCAGTTCTCTCTTTTAATGGGGGTGTGACTTCAAATAGTGTAGTTTCGGGCATTACAGGTTGACCTTTGCCCGTTTCAAGCAAGATATACTGATATTGAACTGGTGCAGAACCTGTCGTTACATCAACATAGGCTTTCGCCATGACGGGATAAGGAAATTCATTTTTAATATAGGTATTACTGGCTATACCTTTGTAATATTCAACTCTGACGGTGTCTACAGGATCTTTAAAGGCTGGAATATTTAATTCTTGATGACCTGATGGTTTTATCTCAGAACCACCGATAGAAGCGATTTTACCCCATGATGCGGAAGTCAAAGATTGTCCAGGTTTAGAAACAAACGCTGCTAGCCATTGTAATGAACCTGCATAAGCGCTTCGATATTTACTCATTTCAGGAGGAATTTTAGATGTTCCTAAGGCGGTTAAATCCAATGGACTTAGGATAAATGTTCCATTTAACACTTTTCCTTGATCTTCTACAAAAACTGGTGCTATCCAATTACCTTTATCGTCTTGATCTTTAAAATATATTGTCATAGTAAATTCTCGACCATTATTAGTATCAAATTGACTTATCCTATATTTTACATACATATCTTTGGTGACTCCTTCTCCCAAATACCAATTATCATCCTCAGCAAAAGCGTTTGAAAATAAAAGGTCAGTCGTAGCAAGTAGGGCGGTAGAAACCAAGACAGAAATAATAAACATCTGCAATTTTGATAGTTTATTTTTTGTCATCAATAGTATTATTAAAAAAGGATTGATAAATGTTTATTATATATTAATTTTAATTAAAATAATATAAATATAATAATATGTCATATTTTGTAGATGTGTAATTGCCCTTCAGTTCATTTTTATGAAGTTGAATTTAAATTAGCAGGAATGACTGTGGTACCGACTCATAAAAATTGTGGAGATCCATTAAATGAAGAACAAATATCTAAATTCGATAAAGAATTGATAAAACACTGGAGATTTGAAGAAGCTGAGTAACGTCAAAATTTATATTTATTGCTGTTAAAATTTAGGCAAATTTATTAATGTCTTTTTATTATCAAGGTTAGGTGTCTTTGAATGACAAAAATGCTTAATGTAAATATTGATACGAATGGAATAGATCAACAAGAAGCCCAGGATTGGGTATCTGAATTAGCGAATGTTTATGCTGACATGGAAATTGAGGATGTTAAAGTTTCTGGAAATAATATTTCTTTCAAAGCTGGATTATCTGGGATGGAAGATACGGAGCCTGATGATGTTAAAATGAAGATAGAAGAATACCTTTCAATGAATGAGGCTTTTGAAACAAAAAATATATCAATCAAATAATATATCCATCCCAAGATTTATTTTTTTTATTAGAATATAGTTTGTATATCTTCTTTAGGAATCATAAATGAGCATTACTCACCTTTAAATAGTAGTTTTGGGCATATAAATACTATGACTTGTAAAGGTATTTGCGTAAGACATAAAGCACAAAAACCTGTAGGATCTGGGAGATATGCTAGTGGTCAAAAACGTTGTCAAATATGTGAAATATTTATAAAATGGGACGGATTATGGTGTCCATGTTGCGGATATAGATTAAGAACAAAACCACGTAATTTAAAATATAAAGCTAAATTACGTGCAAGAACTAAAAAAATAATAGAACCATTAACCGCTCCAGTTATCACTGCATAAGTGAGCCGTTTCATATGTATTTTATTTAATTTTTACATTTAATAATATAGAATTTTTGGGGGCAGAGTATGATCTTCTTTTGCTTGTTGTGAAATGGAGTAATAGAACTTTTATAACAATAAATTTTATAAACTTAATGAGCTCCGATGGTGTAGTCCGGTTAAGCATTTCGCCCTCTCAAGGCGACGATCCCGGGTTCAAATCCCGGTCGGAGCACGTTCTATAAAATTCAGTAGTCCGGTATTCTCTCTTCATTTTACATGTTTCCATGATAATAGGGGGACTATCATCGACATCATTATTTTTATAGCATTCTTTTTGAAGGTGTTAGATAAATAAATTTATCTTAACACCTATGGCTATTAGGTTATTGTTGGCTCTGGAAGGAATTTGACATTTTGAGAGAATCTCTTTTGATTCACCTTATAATAAATAATTTCTCCTCTTCTCTCAATTACAGCTATAATTGCTTCTTTACCCATTTTTTCTATTGAACGAATATTTTGAAATAATGTATTTGCTTTTATACTTATACCTTCATTTATACCAAAAATCACATATTTGGCAGCTTTTCTAGAATATTCGCCTCTTTCATAAACCCGAAAATCATTCCCAAAACCGAAACCTTCCTTTGCAATATACCCACGTGTTCGAAGATCCCTGAATATCAAAAATTTTGTAAAAATAAATATATCATGTTTTAATAATGTTTGAAGAAAATTTGAGAAATCGAGTATATTCTTCTGTTTTTTAAGAACTAATCTTTTACAGTATAACAGAAAAAGGGCTTCATAATTTTCTAGTATATACATATCTTTGATTTGTTCTCCATATCCTTTACTTCTTAATTGGTCTTGCTGTTTAACCGACTCTATCACTATTACACCATTGCGATCAATAATACCTTCTATTACAAAAGCAAATTCTGTATCGTTATCATTTGACATGACCCCATCCTTCAACGTAAACGAATAAATCAAAGTTTATTTTAAATATAAAAAGATTCGTGATTCAAAAATGAAAGGTGCTAATTATAGGGAACCCCGGGGAATGCCGTATGTTAGAAGGGAATATATTGCTGGCAAACCTCAATCTAAAATTGCAAAATTTTCCTCTGGACATGCAAGTAATGACTATGATTTTAAATTAGAATTATTAGTAACTGAAAATATTCAAATACGACATAATGCGTTAGAAGCTGCTAGATTGGCAGTCAATAAAAGAATGGCACAAGCAGGAGAAGATACCTTCTTTTCGAAATTAAAGGTATATCCACATGTTCTTCTTCGGGAAAATAAGATGATTGCGACAGCTGGTGCCGACCGACTTCAGGAAGGGATGAGAAGAGCCTTTGGTAAAGCTACAGGTTTAGCTGCACGTCTTAAACCCGGTCAATCCATTATTGAAGCCTATGTTCATTTAGATAATCTTTCATTAGCAAAAGAAGGTTTTAAAATAGCATCTAGCAAAATAGGATGTCCAACCGAAATTCGTATAACGAAGTTAAAATAAATCCATAATTTTAATTAAAACTTTATAAATGTTGCATTATAACTCATTATTTTTTATTATTTATAATTGCATACATACTACAACTATTTTTAGAGTTGCATCTATGAATATGTCTATCAGTTAATTTTATCTAATTGACTTATTCTTGGTAAAGAATTTAAAAATTCCTTTATTACTTATTTTGAGTACCTAAAGATTCCTACTACATCTGATTTAATAAATTAATTTTTTAATCAGAAAGGAGATTGTATATATAATTTGTGGATTAAAGATAACTTTATTTATCATTAAATAATGTTCGAAGAAATGGAACATGAATAAATTTTCATAGTATAATTTTTTGATAAAAACTTAATTATATAGTTGAAGTTTTTTTTACTTGTTATTTAACAGTACTTTAACTATCATAACCTTTATTGTATGAGATTTGTTTTTCATATGTAAATAATATGAGATTTCTTCAGGATTTAGATGATAAAGAATATGAAGGAAAAATAGCCTTTGTAAGAGTTGATTTCAATGTAAGCATAAAAAATGGTCATATCGGTGAGGATTATAGAATCCGAATGTCACTTCCCACCATAGAATATCTTACTAAAAGAAATTGCAAAGTTATTTTGGCGTCTCACTTGGGAAGGCCTATAAACCATCAAAATAATTATTCGTTGAAACCTGTCGCACATAGATTATCAGCAATTCTTTCTAAAAGGCAAGTTAGCTTTGTCAATAATTCTATAGGAGATGAAGTTGAAAACAAAATTAAAACCCTTCCATGTGATGGTGTTTTATTATTAGAGAATCTTCGTTTTTATAAAGAAGAAGAACTTAATGATCCTGAATTCTCAAAGAGACTTGCCTCTCTCGCAGATATATATATTAATGATGCATTTAGTACTTCTCATAGAAAACATTCTTCAACTTATGGAGCAGCTACACTCTTTAATACTAAATTAGGGGGATTTAATTTAAAAAAGGAAATAGAATATTTGACCATGATAAAGGAACATCCTATGCGTCCTTTTATAATAGTTATTGGAGGTGTAAAGATTAAAGATAAGATCGGTGCTTTAGAAAATTTATTGCCAAAAGCAGATAAAGTCTTGATAGGTGGAGCTGCTGCCTATACTTTTTTAAAATCAAAAGGATTTAAAATTGGAAACTCCATTATTGATTATGACCACCTGAAATGGGTAGATCTCTCCTTAAAAAGATATGGTGAAAAAATTCTTTTACCTATGGATCATCTTGTATCATCCAACCCAGAAAACTCTTCTTTTATTTATTGTAAGGAAGACATACCAGATGGCATGAGCGGGTTTGATATTGGAAAAGAGACTATACAAAATTTTTCTTCCCAACTTGGTTCTACGAGAAAAGGCACGGTCTTTTGGAATGGACCAATGGGATTATTTGAAAAGGATGTTTTTTCAAATGGAACTATAAATATTGCTAAGAGTATGGCGCTTGCATATTGGAGAGGAGCTACAACTCTGATTGGTGGTGGAGATACTATGGAAGGAATGAAAAAAGCAGGTGTATCTGAAAAAGAAGTAAGTCATGTATCTACGGGTGGAGGTGCCACCTTAAGATATCTAGCAGGGGATAGGATGCCTGGATTGTTCATCTTAGAATAATAATATATTGAAAAACTCTCAGTAAGAGATCATAAGAACAATTATTTACTCTGTACTTTAAGTATCGATCTTAATAGTAATTAAATTCTGAAATTATTCATTATTATAATTATTTATAAATTCATCAATATTTTCCAAACAATGTAATACCATACTTTTACCTCTCTTTATAATCCAGTAAGGAAATTCAGCAGGAGTAAATATATGTTGTTCTCTAAATAAGACCGGTAAATAGCCACCGTGAGTAAAAATTTGAACTACCACATATTTTTCTGATACACTGGCTATTTCTTCCTCAATACTTACTTCATTCTCCTCGATTGTTCTTCGATACAAAACAATAGGGTGATTATTCTTATTGCTAATTAAAAGTACTTTTTCTATCTTTTCTTCAAATTTTTTAATTATAACTTCATCTAATGTAATTTGGGAATTATGAATAGAATTTTTTTTCTTCTTGCGCAAATAGTATTAATTATAATAATAAAAGAATGAAATTAAATATTTGTGTTAATAATTTTTAACTAAAGAATAAGCCGTTAATTTCCGATTTGTTATTTCAGTAATCTTTGTTATCCGCGTATGGATATATAACATAATCCATTATATTTTTACATCCCTTCAACTATATATTTAAGTCCTCTCAAATGACTTGTTAAAGTAGTTTTAAGCCGCCTGTAATTTTGTCTATTAAAGAAATAGGTGCAGGCCCAATTCCCACACAAGTAGCGGTCCCGGCGTCGAGTTGAGTTAATCCTGCATCTATAACAATAACAGTTGCTAAGTTATTAAATTGTCCCAGCTTATGAATTGCCTCTAATTCCTTTAATGAATTAACTTTTAAAATTATTTTTGGTTGACCGAAATTAAACCATTCCTTGAACCATTCAAAATTTTTATTTCTGGCTTTTTCACTTGCTAATATTGCAGCATGGGCCACTTGGGCAGCTAATTTGCCACTTCCCATTTTCAAATCTTTTCTCACTATTATAACTTGTTTTAGTTCCATGAAAAATACATTTTAATTATTAATATTAAAGTAATTTTATAATATCATGGAAAAAAAATTTGATTCCATTGTTGTAGGTGGAAGCATTTCAGGATTATTATGTGCTAGAGAAATTTCAAAGTCTGGTCTTTCAGTTGCCGTCTTAGAAGAAGATTATGAAATTGGTACTCCAGAACATTGTGGGGGTTTAGTTAGTCTTGACGGATTAAAAAAATTAGGAATAATTCCATCAAGTAAGGCAATTTTAAATGAAGTAAATAAAGCAAAAATCGTTTCCTCTACAAAAGGATTTGAAGTCAGTACAAATAGAGGTGAAATAATAGTATTAGACAGACGAGAACTTGACAAACAAGTTGCATTTCAGGCTCAAAAATTAGGAAGTGAAATAAGAACGAAAAGCCTGGTTGTCTCAGTAAATTATGTTAAATCCAAAGAAGAGTTCGTAATCAAAACTAAAGATAATGTTTATTATTCTCAGTTTTTTATTGATGCAAGGGGTATCACTTCTCTTATCAATAATCAAAATCGAGAAGGTGTTTTGCAATCAGCACAATATGAAATTTATGCCGATTGGATAAGTCCAGATGAAATAGTAGTAAAGTTTGATAAAGAAAAATACCCTGATTTCTTTGCATGGATAATACCAAGCGGAAATGGCAGAGGCAAGTTAGGAGTAGCCGGTAGGAAAATAAATACATTACAAACCTTGGAATCATTTATTGAAAGTTTTGGTTCTAAATATTCTATTATAAGGAAAATTTATGCACCAGTTTGGATAGGAGGACCATTAAAAAAATTTGTATACGATAATACAATAATCATTGGTGATGCAGCTGGCCAAACAAAACCTACTACTGCTGGCGGTATTTTTTCATGCGGAATGGGGGGAATTTTGGCAGGAAGACATATTGCACGCTATAAAAAAAGAATTTTTAATTCGTTATTGAATGATTATGAGAGAGATTGGTTTTTAATATTTGGTAAAGAGTTTCAACGAATGCTTTTTTTTAGAAAGATAATGGAAAGATTAGACAACAAGTCAATTGATGCCCTTTTTTCTATCGTATCTGACTCAGATATTTTAGATATTTCAAAATCTGCCAATTTTGATTTTCATAGCTTTGCTTTATCAAAGATATTAGGATCAAAAAAAGCTATTAAATTAATAAGCACGTTGTTAGGAAATGAATTTAGGCATCTGTTAAATTAAGCAAAATATAAATTCGGTGTTTTTCCAATAGATTTAAAATGTCAACATTGCAATTGCCTGTTTGTTCATCGTGTAATAGACCTATTATGCCCAATGATGAATGTGTGAAATTTTATTGTCCTAATTGTGGTTATGTGTTACTGTGGAGATGTCAAAGCTGTAGAGAATTTGCACGACTGTATAAATGTGTTAACTGTAGTTTCGAAGGCCCTTAAAATGTCACGCCTCATTGCTCGAATTAAGATTCTTCCATTAGAAGCTGACACAGATCTTGATGAAGTAATTTCCCAATTAAAGTCGAACATTCCTAATGAAATGGGTTTAGAAAGATATGGGAAGGAACCTATTGCTTTTGGACTTAATTCTTTGATATGTGATTTTAGTTTGAACGACGTAGAGGGCCAAATGGATTCACTGGAAGAATATATAAAAAAAACTCAAGGGGTTAGCGAAATTCAAGTTATGAATATAAGTAGAAAATCGGTAAACATCAAATAACGAATAATTTTTAGCATGAATATATTTTAATATAATCGGGAACCCATATTTTAATTAGTTTATGAGATATCCTATAAGAAATATTGTTTATGAAAAAATAAAACAATCTAACACCTTAACTGATTCAGAATTAAGTTCAGTCCTTGCCAAAGAAGGAATAGAACTGGATCTTGCTGATATCAATAAGATATTACTAGACCTCGAAATATATGGTCTTTTAAAAGTTTCCTGGATCGCCAAAGACAAGAGAAGAATAGAATTGATAAAATAAATCAACAGTATAGACAGAAGATATGTGTACTTTCTTAAATCCTATAGTAAAAAAGTGCATCAAGTGCAACTGCTATAAATATTATCACAAGATAGGGAGCAGTTACTTTGTATGCTTTCCACGCAAATTCTGGAGTGGGATTCTTAGTTAATTTATAATGATAAATTAGCATTAGAATACCCGAAACGAAGGCTACGACAATATATAAAAGACCCAAACCAAAAAAGTATAAGGAAAGAGAAAATGGAAGCAATATAGCAGTATTAATGAAGATGTATTTGGCCGTTCTTTGATTACCTATTAAAACTGGTAACATGGGAACATTGACACTTGCATACTCTTCTCTTGTTTTTATTGCAAGACACCAAAAGTGAGGAGGGGTCCACATAAATACTAGCCAACCTACTAAGAATCCAGTTAAATCAATTGTACCAGTTGTAGTTGCCCATCCTGCCATTGATGCCGCACTTCCAGCAAATCCTCCTATTATAATATTAGATGATTGTGACCTTTTAAGCCAAACAGTATAGATTATAACATAGAAAAATATTCCCAAAGCAATCATAAATGTAGTTACAGGATTTAAAGTTACCCAGGCAATTATTACAGAAGTTATACTCAGAGAGAGACCATATATTAGAACAGTCTTTGCAGATAATTTACCAGCAGGAATTGGTCTTTTGGCTGTTCGTACCATTAATTTATCTATATCCCTGTCATAGTAATGGTTTAATGCACTTGAACCCATCGAGGCAAGTGCTCCTGCTAGAACTAAAAAACCAACTTGCCAAAAAGATACATCCCACGGAATAGATGGTGTACTATCAAATCTAGTTGCACCTAACAAAGAGGTTATTGCTGTTATTACTAAAACTACTACAATACGAGGTTTTGAAACTTCAATATATGATTTTATGTCCACTTCATTGGATCTCCAAATTTTATTTACATATCTTGGATTTATTTTATTCGTTAGCCAGATATTGAATTTTTATAATATTAAAATAAATAATTATTATTAACATTAGTTGAAAAGGTTAAAATTATAGCAAAATTCTTCAACTCATAAAGCATGGCAGACTGGGACTTGTTAACGCCAGGCATAGGATTGACTTCTATAGGGATTGTAGGTGTATTTGTCTCCTTATCTGGTATTGCAAAAACATTTCTTGATGGGATGCATGCTGTTTCTTTGCTGACGCTTTTGATAGGCATGGTTTTTTTGACACCCGGCATTTTTAAAGACGGATTTCCTTCTTCTAAGAAAGCTAAATTAGGCTCATTTATAACATTAGGAGTATTAATTATAATTGGGTTAGTTGCTGCTATCTTGGCAAGTGGACAAACACCCACAATATTTGTTTATATTGGAATACTAATACTTATTTCTGTTACCGCAGCTGCAGTAATTTTTGGAATATATAGAAACAGTTCAAAAGTAAAACTTTATCTTGCATCATTTGTTGGTGCAGTTATAATAGGTATTATTTCGTTTTCTCTTCTCGGAATGCAGCTTCAAAATCCAGAAGCCGACTCACAAGTAAAGAAAGAAGAAATAATAGCCGATCAAACACCTGTAACAGATATAACAAAATTAGCTAAAGTTAATATTCTTGCAGGATCTTCAGCCCAAGGAAATCCAGCTTATGATCCTGCTCAATTGATAGTCAAGAAAGAGAATGTGGGTATGATTTGGGTAAACCAGGACAATGTCCCCCATACAGTAACAAGTTTGAAGGATGATGGTAAATCATTTGATTCTTCTATAATTATGGCAAATGCTAATTATACTCTTTTGCGTTCTGATCTTAAAGAAAAGGAATATGACTATTTTTGTACAATACATCCATACATGAAGGCAAAATTCCAGTTAGAATAAAAATTTTGTTCATTAGCATTACATACAATTAATTTTTATCATTCCCTAAATTATAGTAAATTATATTTTATTATAAATAATTATTTCAATATTTATCGGATAACTATTGACATTATTTTGTTCTTATTTTGTTTATGGATATAAAGGATATCTTCTTTTTGTTTTTTATGAATATGGAATCTATATCAATCCATCATAGGGACCTATATACACTAGAGAAATTAGCAGTTAACACATTACCTAATGAATCTTGCGCTATATTGTTAGGAAAAAGATCTATTACCAAACCATCTGTTCAATATATTTTACCTATGAACAATTCTTCGCACTCATCGATCGAATTTAATATCGATGCGGACGATCTATACAATGCATATGAGAAAGCTAGATTGATGAACTTAGATATTATTGGGATTTTTCATTCACATCCTTCTCCACCCATTCCTTCTGCTATGGATAAAATCTTTATGTTAATTAATCCTGTAATTTGGATAATTTACTCTACTTCTTCGCATACCTTTAAAGCATTTATATCTAATAATGACGATCAAATACAGGAAATTAATATACTTTTAATTAAGGACTGATTCTGTAAGGATCTCTTGGGTATAATACAACTTCTCTTACATTCATTGATCCTGTTAAACACATCATTAGTCTATCAAGACCTAAACCACACCCAGCATGTGGAGGCATTCCCCAATCAAACACCTGTAAGTGGTCTGAGAATTTATCGGGATTCAGACCCTGTTCTGCTAATCTATTTCTTATTTTAGAGGGATCATGTTGTCGTGACCCTCCCGATATTAATTCTAGATAACCAATTTGTAAGTCAAATGAATCAGAAAGAAAATGATCTTTTTCATTTTCAAGAATGTAAAAGGGTTTTAATTTTAAAGGCCAGTCGGTTATAAAATAAAAACCAGGATGTAATTGACCTAACTTTCGCAAAGATGAATCAGATAAATCATCTCCATATTCTACACGATCACCATTTTCCTTAAGTTCTTCAATACAGGCCTGATATGTTAGTCTCTCAAATTTTGTCTCAATTGCGTTTTTTACAAATTCATTTTTTGTAAAATCTATCAAACCTGAATCATTTATTCCTATTATAACGTTTTTTATTACTCGTTCCATTATTTCCATTATATCGTAATAGTCTAAAAAAGCGGCTTCAATATCTACACTATAAAATTCTGTTAAATGCCTTACAGTATTAGATTTCTCTGCTCTAAAATATGGTGCTATTTCAAAGACACGATCCAATGCCAAAACAAGTTGTTCTTTATAAAGCTGAGGACTTTGTGCAAGATATGCTGTATTCTTAAAGTAATCAAATTCAAATAAATTTGCACCTCCTTCACTGGCACTTCCGATAATCTTCGGAGTATTGACTTCAATAAAATACATCTCCCTTAAAGTTTTTCTTATAATTTCTAAAGCGATAGATCTTATAATAAATAATTTTGAAACATTTTCATTTCTTAAATCTAATGCTCTTGCATCCAACCTCTTATCAATTGCCGATTCTAATCGTCCAGTGGGATCAATGGGTAGAGGATGGTTAGAATGATATATGTCTCCAATCTCTTCTAATTTTAACTCTACTTTCATTTCTTTTGCTTTGCTTTTTTGTAACTTGCCAGAGAGTATGATAGAGCTTTGTCTGGGTATATCTCTTATTTGTGGAAACTCCTCTGGATCAACTATGACTTGGATTGGTCCTGTAATATCTTTAATTACTAAAAATATTATTTTTCCAATGTCACGAATATCTTCAATCCAACCACCTACATTTACTTTATGTCCAAGTATATTTTCTTTTAATTCTTTAGCAAAATGGGTTCTCTTAATTGTTTCTTTCAATTGAATTTATATCTAATATGGTTTATTTCAATTTTTTCCATATTGTTATAGGGTTAATCTATAAATTCTACAAGTAATTCTATATTTCTAATTTCTTTTGCTATTTTCGTAACGAGTTTGGTATCTATTTTCGTATTTTGATTTTTCTTTTTAGATATTATTATTTTTGTAAGTTTATTTCCATCAGGGAGCCAAACTAAATTTATTGAAACAATCTTCACAGGAAATATTAAATTTTCAATAAATCGTCTTTCTGTGGCACCGCTTTCAATAAACCACACACCATTGTTAAATCCCTTTTTTATATAATTTAATAATTCCATATTCGAACGTAATATACTAATATCTGATGTGGGGAGTATTATTATCAATTCTTCATCAATTTTGTGAGCTCCAACTAATGTAAATTTATCAATTATATTTTTTTTATCTGCTAATTCTGTTAATTTCATAGATGCCTCAATATCTCCAACTGATAGATGACCGCTTTTGAATTTAGATTCACATTTTGAGCATAAAATTCCTGTTTTAGCATCGAAAGAACAAATAGGAGTTTTCAATAATTCTCGATCATTAATGCTATTTGCTCCATATATATATAGAGGGCTCCAACTCTATAAGAAACGAATATTCAAAATATATTTATTCAGGCGAGATAATTATTAGCTTTGTTAAAAAATAAGTTACTTATAAATGGTCTAAGTGTCTCTTATTATTTACATAATAAAAATATAAATGCAGTTGATAATATATTTATCGAATTAAAAAAAGGTGAATCACTTGGCATTGCTGGAGAATCAGGATGTGGTAAAAGCACATTGGTTTCGGCAGTAATGAGAAATCTAACACCTCCTGGGAAAATTACAGCAGGAAGTATTTTTCTAGATGGAGAAGAAATAACAAAGTTATCAGATAAAGACTTTGATTCAAGAATTAGATGGAAGAAAATTTCTCTTATTTTCCAAGGAGCTTTGAATTCATTAGATCCTGTGTATACAATAAAAACCCAAATTAAAGATATACTTGAAACACACGGTCAATCTTATGAGAAGGAAAAAGTAATAACACTGCTAGAGAATGTTGGATTAGAAAAATCTGTTCTTAGAAAATATCCCCATGAGTTAAGTGGAGGTATGAAACAACGAATTGTTATAGCTATAGCTTTATTGCTAGAACCTGATATCATCATTGCTGATGAACCGACTACAGCTTTAGATGTACTTATTCAAGCACAAATAATTAAGTTATTGAAAAAGCTTAAAGAAAAAGGAATCAGCATAATTTTAATTTCTCATGACCTTGCTTTAATTTCAGAGTTAGTAGACAAAATAGGAATTATGTATACAGGCAAAATTGTCGAATTTAATTCAACTAACGAAATTATATTTGCTCCAAAAAATGAGTATACCAAAAAACTAATATCATCTACACCTCAATTAGGACAAACTTTATGAAAAAAAATTTAAAGTAGATAATAATTATTCTTTTTGTTTCTAACTTTTACCATGAAATTAATTGTATTTTTAAATTTGTTCATACAATTACATTCTAAAAGTATCATCAAATCAAAAAATTTGTAGATGCTTAATCTCATTATAAAATAAAGAGGAAGATTTCATTGAAAATCATGTAATGGCTTATCTTTATGTTTACCAATTTTTGTTTCTAGTTCAGACATATGACTTTTTAATATATGTGAATTAGCACATTTGTCATGCATAATATCTATTTCACAAAATTCACATGATGTTACGAAAGATAAACCATTAAATTTTCCTTTACAAAAGCCACAACTTTCAGAATCAAGATCATAGTCTATTAAGGGTTTCAACCAAGGCTCTCTCCATAACAGCTGCATATATGAATAAATTGATTAAACATATATATTATTTTCAATCGTCTTTGAAATTGTCAGTGAGAGAATCACTTGAAATTGTATAAAAATCCTATTCCTACTGTTGATGCTATTATTCACAGGAATTCTTCGATATTATTAGTCAAACGTCTGAAGGATCCCTATAAAAATTGTTTTGCACTACCCGGAGGTTTCGTAAATGAAGGAGAGACCATAGAAGAGGCTATTATAAGAGAAGTATATGAAGAGACATCATTAGAGGTCCATCCTATAGACATTTTGGGAGTATATTCTGATCCGAAAAGAGATCCACGAGGACACATGCTAACTGTTGTCTTTATTGTATTAGTTGTAAAAGGAAATCCTACTGCCGGTGATGATGCACAGGAAATTTCATGGATCCCAATACATAAAATCAATGAGCTAGAAATTGCATTTGATCATAAACTTCTTATACAGGATTTTTTGACATGGAAAAAAGAAGGAGGAACTTATTGGACAAAGAAGAGAAGGTAATGATACATGATAAATTGTATTTACACTTTGAAATCTGAAAAACTTTCATTTTCTTCACTCCATTTATATTTACTACTTCAGTAATAATTATTATGCAATCATCTGAATTGGAAACAAATAAAATACGTAATGATTTTCCAATTCTAACTCGAAAAATTAATGGTAAACCATTCGTATATCTTGATAATGCCTCAACTACCCAAAAACCTTTATCAGTAATAAATAAAATTGTTAATTATTACTCATTTTATAACTCTAATATTCATAGAGCCGTTTATGATATCGCTGAGGAAGCTACACATGCTTATGAACTAACAAGACAAAAAGTCTGTAAGTTTATTAATGCAAATTCTCCTCAAGAAATTATTTTTACCCGTAATGCTACTGAAGCAATTAATTTAGTATCTTATTCTTGGGGTAGAAAAAATATTAAAAAAGGAGATGTAATAATATTATCTGAGCAAGAACATCATAGCAATATAGTTCCTTGGCAAATAATAGCTAAAGAAAAAAAAGCCACAATAAAATATTTAAAAATTAGTGAAACGGGGAACTTAAATTTAAATGAATTAAAAGATCATCTTGATGATGATAATAATAATAATATAAAATTAATTTCTTTATGTCATATGTCTAATGCACTTGGTAATATTATACCAATAGACAAAATCATAGATATGGCACATGGATATGGTATACCTGTATTTGTTGATGGTGCCCAATCTGTTCCTCATTTAACTACTGATGTTACTGCGCTCGATTGTGACTTTCTTGCTTTTTCGGCTCATAAAATGTTAGGACCAACAGGAGTCGGAATCTTGTATGGGAAAAAAAATATCCTACAGGAAATGGATCCCTTTATTTGTGGTGGAGATATGATTAAAGAAGTACATAAGGAAAATACACTCTTTAACGATTTACCTTATAAATTTGAAGCTGGGACTCCTAATATCGCTGATGTTATTGGTTTTAGTTCTGCCTTGGATTACCTAAATGAGATAGGGATGGATAATATAAGAAATCATGAAATTGAATTAACAAAATATGCACTTGAAAAAATGTCAGAACTTAAACAAATAAAAGTATATGGAGACCTTAACTTACAAAATCGGGGTGGAATTATATCATTTAATTTGGGTGATATTCATCCTCATGATTTGGCAACTATTTTAAATGAGCATTGTATTGCGATTCGTTCTGGTCACCACTGTGCTCAAGTGTTAATGGAAAAGCTTGAGGTTTCGGCTACATCTAGGATCAGTTTTTATATCTATAATACGAAAGAGGAGATCAATATCTTTATTAGTGCGTTAGGCGAAGCTATTAAACTGTTTCAACTTTGAGTGATGATATTTACAGAGAAATTATCCTAGATCATTATAGAAATCCTAGAAATAAGGGAAAGATCGATAATCCAGACGTTGTTATTCACGATAGCAATCCTTTATGTGGTGATCAAATTGATATTTATCTCAAAGTCGTAGAAGGACAAATCAAAGATATTAAATTCGATGGAAAAGGTTGTGCAATTAGCCAAGCTAGTGCATCTATGCTAACAGAAATGGTTATGGATAAACCATTAACCACCGCTAAAGATATATCTAAAGATGAAGTATTAGAAAATATAGGATTGACAAATTTAGGCCCTGCAAGAATAAAATGTGCTTTATTATCTCTTAAGGTATTAAAGATGGGTATGGTAAAATATTATTCTGACAAAGAACCAACTACCGCTGAAAAAATGGAAAAAGATTCAAACCTTTTCTGATTTAATTTTATTGTAAATAAAATAATATTTTTTTTAAATTATAATAAACCTATATGTCAAGTCCTTCTTTTTGGAGAGATTTACCGGTACATAAAACTCTTTTCGTAGAAAAATTAGAACAAGTGAAATCTGTTTGTGACAGCATGATCCTTGATTATATGAGCCTTGAACCGGCAAATGATTTTAGTTATAGAATTCTTCTACCAAGAAAGCAAGAAAATAATAAATTAGCCAAAAAAATTGGTCTTAGTCTTCAATTAGAATTTACTTCTCAATTAAGAAAACGTAAATTAAAAATTAAGATGAAGGAAATAAGATATATACATGATACAACACATTTTGGATGGATTATAACTACCCGTGACTGACCAACAAGCATATGGCTAAACTATTTATTAAATTTATTTGCAAGAAATGGTTCGTTTAATTTTAATACCTTCACTAGTAATATTGCAATTATTATACCATATATTGCTCCTCCCAATATATCAATAAAATAATTTTGAAGAAGATATAGTCTACTCAGTCCTATCAATCCAGGAAAAGTCCATAATAAAGTTCCAAGCCATGTTTTGTTTTTAAAGAATCTAAACCAATATCCAATGATTATTATGAAAGCAGTATCCCGGGCAACATGATTAGATGGATAGGATAAATCTCTTGATAATGGTGTCATGCTATCGTTTTCAATCATATAGTTATCAGGAATGTGATATTGTGGAATATATTGTTCAAGCGGAGATGTTCGATTTACAAGTGGTTTAATATACATTATTGATATAGATATGACTACAATTGATATTAGGAAAATGAGTCCGATTTTTCTTGTTCTCCTTATTATAGTTAAAATCATTCCTACAATCACCATAGTAAATAAGTCACCCGTTGAAGAAACAATAATCATAAAGATATCTAAACTAGGATCTCCTCCCAATTGAAAAAAAAGATTAGATATTAAATTATCAA